>CALJWY010000180.1 GCA_937974465.1 uncultured Lysobacterales bacterium
GACAGTCATGGTCATGCCGTGATGGGGGGTCTACAGGCACTATCGGCCAATCTCCTCGCACCTCCCGATGGTGCGGTAAAAGATATTGCCAATCTCCAGGATACGCTGCGTACATGGGTGTCTGAAAATACTGCAATGGTCGAGGAGGCACAGCTGATTGTTGGTTTCGGTTATGACCAGTCACAGCTGAAGGAACTGCGTCACCCCACGCGGGACGATTTGGATGCTGTCTCAACCAAAACACCCATCATCATTGTCCACCAGTCGGGACATTTTGGCGCGGCAAATTCAAAAGCCCTGGAAATGACCGGTGTGAATGCAGATACCACTAACCCGCCCGGCGGCATCATCCGTAAACGCAGTGACGGCGAACCGGATGGTGTGCTCGAGGAAAATGCGTTTTTTGAGGTTTTGGTGAAGTTATTGTCCGGACTCGGAGAAAAAGGCTTGCGGGCATTTGCCGCTGCCGGCCCTGAGCTATGGGCGCGCTTTGGCTACACCACGGCCCAGGAAGGCCGGGCAGCACCGCCGGTGGTAGAGGTGATGAAAAAAGTGGCCGCTGAAGGTGGCTTCAAGATTGATATCGTTGCCTACCCCGATGTCCTGGTTGACCGTGACTACATCAAGGAAAACGCCTCTGACAGCTACACCCAACGCATGCGTGTGGGTGGCGCCAAGCTGACCATTGACGGCTCACCCCAGGGATTTACGGCCTTTCGGGACCGGCCCTATTACGACCCCGTGGGTGAATATGCAAGCTTTTACAAGGGTTATGCCGCGGTCACCAATGAACAGGTCACGGATGCCATTGACTGGGCTTTTGAAAATGACATCCAGATCCTGACCCACGCCAATGGCGAGGCTGCATCAGACCTGTTAATCGCAGCCGTAAAAGACGCCACCACCAAGCATGGCGGGGCCGATCGCCGGACTGTCTTGATCCATGGCCAGTTTATGCGTGAAGACCAGGTAGACAGTTTGCAGGATCTCAATATCTTCCCCTCAGTTTTTCCAATGCATACCTTTTATTGGGGTGACTGGCATCGCGACCACACGGTGGGTCCGGCATTGGCCGACAACATTTCACCGACCGGCTGGATTCGGCAAAGAGGCATGATGTTTGGTACACACCACGATGCACCCGTGGCCTTTCCTGACAGCATGCGGGTGCTTGATGCAACCGTTACACGCCGTACCCGTTCCGGCGATATCCTGGGGCCAGCCCAGCGGGTGGATGTAATGACAGCACTGAAAGCCATGACCATCTGGCCAGCCTGGCAGCACTTTGAGTTGGACAGCAAAGGCAGTATCGAGGTCGGCAAACTGGCAGATTTTGTTGTTTTGTCAAAGGACCCGACCGCCGTGGACCCGGAAACCCTGGATACGCTGAAGGTGTTGATGACGATTAAGGAAGGCACCGTGGTTTTTGCATTGGATTGAGAAATAACCCCGGGAAAGGGCAGCGGCAAAAAGGCTGTAACGTATTGCAGTCGCTTTCGCCGACGCCGGAGACCCCGACGTGAGGCTAAAAAGGGGTCAGAGCCCTTTTTCCAAACTCAAACCAAATCCACCGCATGCCGTTTCAAATCAGCCAGCTTTACTGTGGCGTTGTCAGGTCATTGCCCATGCTGCGTGAATAATCCAAAAACTCCCGGGTGACACGACAGCACACGGTATGTGAGCCCTGGTCTGCAGGTTCGGTATTACAACAGCCGTCGCGGAAGTAGCCAGTTAGCGGGTTATCGGAGCAGGCGGAGAGTTCCTCGCCTAATACGTTCAATTTTGCATCCATGGTGATTTAATCACAGCAGGGTTGAAGGGATATGATTGAGTTTAACACCGGCAGAGCAATCGCCAGGTTTGTCTTCTGCTATATACTTGTTTGCAAAACTTAAGTGCAACAAACAGGAGTAGAACTGGAAGCATGATCAAGAAATCCCTGGCTCGACGCCAATTAATCCAGTTTCTCGTTGCCAGCCCATTGTTGGCCGGCCTCTACCCGGGCCGCTTGCTGGCAGACATGCTGTCAGATGGGTCTGCCAGCGGTTCAAGCGGTCTGGCTGATACCTTGCTGAGCCCGGTCACCGCACCGGGAGATGCCCTGGATGTATTTGATTTTCAGCGCGTGGCGGAACAGGTTTTACCGCCAGCGCACTATGGCTATCTGGCCACTGGCACCGATGGTGATGAAACATTGCACGCCAACAGGAAAGCCTTTGACAAGCTGTATTTGCGTGCCGTGCGTATGGTCGATACCGCCAACGTGGATACACGTCTTGAGCTGCTGGGCCAGCAATTAAGTTCGCCGATTGTCATCGCACCGGTTGGCAGCCAGCGAGCGTTTCACGCGGAAGGCGAATTGGCAACCGCGAGGGCCGCACGCTCGGGTGACCACTTACAGATTCTCTCCAACGTATCAAACACTTCCATCGAGGATGTCATCGCTGCGCGTGGTGCCCCCGTGTGGTCGCAGTTGTACCCGACCTCCAACTGGTCGGTGACGGAAAAGATGATCAGGCGGGCCGAGAAAGCCGGCGCACCGGCGGTGGTGCTGACGGTGGATCTGCATTCCGGCAGTAACAGGGTCACCATGAGGCGTTATATCAGGAAGGACAAGCGCGATTGTTCGCTTTGCCATGACCAGACGGGTGAGGATGCGTGGCTTGATCGCAAGCCCATGTACGAAGGCACCGGCGCCACCACCGAGGAATTCGATACGCCTGGTATGACCTGGGATTTTGTCGAACGTTTAA
>CALJWY010000181.1 GCA_937974465.1 uncultured Lysobacterales bacterium
AGCATCCACCCTGACTTCATACAGTTCAACGCCTGCCGCAATCATGTCGTGGCGATAACGGGCATAGGCACTGTGTACAGGCACATGATTATTGGTCGCGAGTGAATTGGTAACAATAATAACCCTGACACCCTTATTGGCAACGCTTTTCCAGAACTGCACTCCGCCTTTTCCCGGAATGAAATACGGCGTCACCACCAACACCTCCGACACAGCCTGATCTATCTCTTCTGCAAGTGCGGTAATGAGGATTTTCTGCTCGTTTGAGACCTTGTTCAACAATTTATCAGGGTCGTCTGTTACCACCCTGCTTTGGGCCGGATAAAGGGGGATTTTGTCTTCGGTAATTTTATGCAGCAGCAGCGAGTCCAAAGCCCTGCCGTAAATTGAATCAGCAGCGGCTAAAGCTGCCTTGTCTGCGTTGGCTCTTGCAGAGTCAAGATCCGGTAACTTCTTATTTGACTCAAGCGCCTCTATCGGCACTGATAACTTATGATTCCAGAACCGATCAAAAGTGGATGAAACCTCTGCCGCGACAGGGCCAACTGCGAGCATGTCAAAATCAACAAACTCCGCGTCATTTAACAGTTCGAAATATTCATCTGCAATGTTTCTGCCGCCGACGATACTGGCCTGGTTATCCACGGTAAAGGACTTGTTATGCATACGACGGTTGGCAAGCTTGAAATGACAAAGGTAATTCAAATGGTAGACACCGTCTCTGCCCACAGGATTGAAAAGACGCATTTCAATATTTGGATGCTTGTTCAATACAACAAATACATCGTCCTCGACGGTCGTAAAAATATCATCAAGCAATAACCTGACGCGTACGCCTCGATCGGCAGCCTCCAGCAGCTTCATAACAAAAAGCAGACCGGCCGAATCGGGCTTCATTAAAAAGTACTGTGCATCAATGGTACGTTCAGCCACGTCAATCAATGCAAGCCTGGCGCCCAGTGCATCAAGCCCATCTGACAACGGGTAGAAACCAGACTGCCCTGGATGTCTCGCAACCCATTCGCTGACTTCCACACCAAGACGAGTGTCACCGGTGTCGGCCAGTGCATAGCTTTCGTTCTTCGGAAAATCGAGTGGTGCGGTTGCACAGCCCGTCACCAAAAGGGTCATCAGGAATGCTGCAAGCACTCTGAACAACACTTTTTTCACCTCTACACAAGCAGAACCGGCGTCAACGGCAAATGGCTGGACTACATTACAGATGCCAGGCATGGGCTAGGCTTTTTTTCCGTCATGTTTCTTGATTTCGTCCCGGAACCCATCTAAACGGGCATCATGCGCCAATAGAAAGCTCATGATTGACAACATAACCCCGGCGGACAGACCAAACATTAAAACGCCTGCACTGGCTTCAACTGCACCCAACAGTCGCCATTGTTCACTCATGACGATATCACCATAACCAAGCGAGGCGAAGTTGACCATGGAGTGATAAAAGGCAGTTGTATAATCACTGAACTCGTCTATTTGCACGAACACAAAGGCCCAAACAGCAACCTGGAAGACATGTCCGATAAAGAGCAATGTCATAACCGAGCTGATCGCGTAGGTCGTTCTGCCTTTATAGCCGAATCTGCTCTCGGGGTTGGCTATCATTTTTTGCAGGTAATGAATCAGATTAATCACAACAGCAATCTGTATACCCATCGTCACGAACACAATGGAACAACCCATTATTAATGGAATCAGCATAACTCTCCCCAAACCGTTCAAATCATCGATTGGATTCAGCATAGTTTGGAAGAAAAATTTAGTCCAGTCCAAGCTTGCTATCGATAACACCCAAAACCGCTCCATGGCGTTGCCCTGACTTTCTTGTGGGTGTTATAATGCCCCGCTAAATAGCGACAAGCCGGTTTACCGCTTTCTGCTACTGGATTGAACACATATTTCCCCGGTTTGGGACGTAAATTTAAGAGCGGACTGTTACCCATGGCAAGCGGTACTGAAAAGTTAACCACAGGCGAATACATCGGACACCATTTGCAGAACCTGACCTTCGGGCAGCATGCAGATGGATCGTGGGGCATTGCCCATTCTGCAGCAGAAGCGACCGAGATGGGCTTCTGGGCTTTTAATGTAGACACGATGTTCTGGTCCCTCATCCTTGGCCTGGGTTTCTACACGATGTTCAGAAGCGTGGCTAAAAAAGCCAATTCAGGTGTTCCCACCCGCTTCCAGGCTTTGATTGAAATCATTGTTGAATTTGTCGATACCAGTGTGCGTGAGTCCTTTCACGGCACCAGCAAGTTTATCGCGCCCTTGGCTCTGACCCTTTTCGTGTGGATCTTCTTCATGAACTTCATGGATCTGATTCCGGTTGACTGGCTCCCCTGGGTGGCAACGCAGGTTGGCGTGCCTTATCAGAAAGTCGTGCCTACTACCGATATCAATGCCACCATGAGTATGGCGTTGACCGTATTTGTGCTTATTCTCTTCTTCACCATCAAGGTCAAGGGTGTTGGCGGCTTTATTGCTGAGCTTACCGGCCAGCCGTTTGCCTCGAAGGGCCCGGTCGGAAAAGCCGTGTTCTTTATACCAAACCTTCTGCTGGAAACCGTTGCGCTGCTGGCCAAGCCGGTATCTCTCGGTTTGCGACTTTTCGGTAACATGTATGCCGGTGAATTGATCTTCATCTTAATCGCGGTCGTCTTTACCGCAGGCTCTGGAATTATCGCAGGCGGCCTGAGTTCGGTGTTCGGAGAGCATATCCCGGCATGGTTCTGGATTTTGGCAACGGCCAGTGTATTCGCCACCTTGTGGTTGAACATGAAGGGCGTCATCGACAACAAGAAAACCTTGTGGTTGCTCGCAATAGAGATGCTCCTTGTGGGTGGTCTGGCATTCCTGGGCGGCCAGTTGATGCATTTCATGTGGGCTGCGTTCCACCTGATCATCGTAACCTTGCAGGCATTCATATTTATGATGCTGACCATTGTTTATCTGAGCATGGCTCACGAGCATCATTGATGTGTTGAGTGATTTGAGTTTTTAGTTTTGTTTTTTGTTTGTGTGTTTTTTATTTTTTAAGTAATCAATCTCTGGGAAAGGGAGTTATAGATGGAAATTGTAATTGGTATGACCGCAATCGCCGTGGCGCTGCTTATTGGTTTAGGCGCGTTAGGTGTTGGTATCGGTGTTGGTATTCTGGGCGGTCGCCTGCTGGAAGGTTCTGCACGTCAGCCTGAGTTGGCTCCGATGTTGCAGGGTAAGTTCTTCCTGGCTATTGGCCTGTTGGACGCGGTCGCGATGATCGGTGTAGGTATTGCTTTATTCTTTACCTTCGCAAACCCGTTTGTGGGTCAGCTGCAAAACGCCCTGGGCGGATAATCAGCCAGATCAATAAGCCTGCCCGGTTTTCCGGGCAGATTAACTGAACTATCAGAACGAGGTAAGGCATGAATATCAATGCCACTTTAATTTTGCAGTCTATCGCGATGATGATTTTCGTGTGGTTCTGCATGAAATTCATCTGGCCGCCTCTGCTCAAAGCAATGGACGACCGGCGGGCGAAAGTCGCCGATGGCCTGGCTGCTTCTGAT
>CALJWY010000182.1 GCA_937974465.1 uncultured Lysobacterales bacterium
GTCGAAAACAGGTTCGATTCCACTCGGTATCGTGACCGGTACCAATGGTAAGTCGACCACTGTGCGGCTGGCAGCGTCGATACTGGCTGCAGCTGAATTACAAGCCGGAATCACCTCCACCGACTACATCCGCGTGGGTGATGAGATTCTGGACCACGGCGATTATTCGGGCCCCGGTGGCGCCCGTACTTTATTACGGCATCCCAAATCAGAGGCAGTTGTCCTGGAGGTCGCGCGCGGCGGATTGCTGCGACGGGGGATTGGTGTGGAACGTGCCGATGGCGCACTGATCACCAATATTGCTGCAGACCACCTGGGTGATTATGGAATCAATTCAGTGGCGGAAATGGCCGAGGCAAAATTCATTATCCGTCGTGCCCTCGGCCCCAGTGCGCCCCTGATATTAAATTGTGATGACCCCGAGAGCGTGCGCATGGCCGCCAGGCTGGATAACCGCATCATCTGGTTTGGTCTGGATCCATGCCATCCGGTCCTGACGGCACACCTGGAGGCTGGCGGTCAGGCAGCTTACCTGGCAGATGGCTGGCTGGTATGGGCTGAAGGCAACACAGCCAGGAACATCGTGCGGATCGCGGAGGTTCCGGTGACATTTGGTGGTGCGGCGCGTTACAACATCAGCAACGCACTCGGAGCCATGGCTCTGTGCCATGTCCTGGGTGCTGAAGACCTGGCCCTGGCTGAAGGCCTTAAAAACTTCAGCGGGGACGCCGAGGTGAATCCTGGCCGGGGCAACCTCTTCGAAAAAGACGGAATCCGGATTTTCCTGGATTTTGCACATAATGAACATGGCATCAATGCCATCCGCGAAACCGTCAATGCATTTAATGCCAGGCGCAATATCGTCCTGATGGGACAGGCAGGGGATCGCTCCGACGAGGATTTGGATAATCTTGTCAAAGCGGTCTGTAAGTTAGACCCTCAACGCTTGTTGGTTTGCGAACTACCGGGCTACGAGCGGGGCCGGCAAACCGGTGCAGTGCCCCGGCTGATCACAGGCTTCGCCCGCCAGGCGGGGGTGCCCGATGACGCCATCGCAGTCTTTGGCAGTCCATTGGAGGGCGTTACCAGGGCCTTAAACGAGGCTCAAAAAGGTGACTGCCTGGTCTTGCTCGCCCTCACACAACGACACGAGGTACTGGCAAAGGTACGCGAATTTGTGGCCGAAGGTTAAAGACTTTAAACTGAAATTCTGATGGCAAAATTATTTTTCAATTACTCTTCAATGAATGCCGGCAAAACCACGATTTTGCTGCAATCGGCGCACAATTACCGCGAGCGCGGACTGACCCCGATGCTGTTCACCCCCAAGCTGGACGACCGCTATGGCGAGGGCTGGATCAAGTCACGCATAGGTCTGCAGGCAAAGGCAACGATTTTCACCACACAAGACGACCTGTTTGAACTCACCCGGATGCAATTGGACGACCGTAATATTCATTGTGTGCTGGTCGATGAATCGCAGTTTTTGAGTCGTGACCAGGTCTACCAGCTAACCGAGGTGGTCGATCGCTTGGATATCCCGGTGCTGTGTTTCGGTCTGCGCACCGATTTCCAGGGTGAGCTGTTTGAAGGCAGCAAGTACCTGCTGGCCTGGGCCGATGAATTGTCGGAAATCAAAACCATTTGTCACACCGGCCGCAAAGCCAACATGGTGGTGCGGGTGGATGATGACGGATACGCCCTGAAGGAAGGAGCACAGGTCGAAATTGGCGGCAATGAACGCTACGTATCGGTCAGCCGGGCAGAGTTTAAAAATGTCTTTGTCGGGGGTCGCAGGATCAAGTTCATCGAACCGGTGGAAAGTGAAGCGGGCGAAAGCGGAACCACCGGGCCCGAATCTTCAGAAAGCGATAGCCTGTTATAGTAATACCTGTGTTCACGACAACTTGAGTGGAGTCAGACCATGCGCTGGTTGCTATTCTTGATCATTGTATTTGCAGTGCTCTGGTACATCCGGGGTGTTGAGGAGGTCAGGCCGGGAAGTGCTGAAGACAGTTTTATCGGTGGTCCGGTCAAGGCCTTGCGCAAGGCAGAGGGTTTTGAAAAATCCTACATAGATGCCACCGACGAACGTAAAAAGAAAATGGAAGAACAACTGGAAAAGGACTCCGGCAACTGATCAAGGCCGCACGGCAGGGCTTCAATTCAACGGTTTACTTCTAAGCCAGAGCCTGGAGTAAATCGGCTGCAATATCATCCACATCTTCAATACCCACCGACAGACGCAACAGGCTTCCAGTAATACCCAGACGTTGTCGTTCCTGTTCAGATACTTTCTGGTGTGAGGTTGCAATGGGCTGGCAGATGGTGGTTTCCACGCCCCCCAGGCTGATCGCGCAGTTCACCAACTGCAGACGACGCAGATAGGTCTCCGGATCAATGTTGTCAGCCAGCTCAAACGACAGCATGCCGCCAAATCCAGCCATTTGCCGGGCTGCGATGGCATGGCCGGGGTGGTTCTCCAGTCCCGGGTAGTGCACCCGCCCTATTCTGTCGTCCTGGTCAAGACGATGGGCGATTATTTCGGCGTTGTTACTCTGGCGGGTTACCCTGATCTCCAGGGTCTTAAGACTACGTTCCAGCAAATGGCAATCCTGTGCGTTCAGGCAGCCACCATAATTCACCAGGTGATCGCGAGCTTTTTTCACCAGTTCCACCGAACCATTGACCGTGCCACAGATCAGGTCGCTGTGCCCCCCTAGATACTTGGTGCCACTGTGCATGACCAGGTCAAATCCCAGCTGCAGAGGGTTTTGCAGGATGGGCGATGCAAAGGTGTTATCGATGACCGTGATAATGTTACGTGGTTTTGCGAATCCGGATACAGCGGCCAGGTCAACCACGGTCATTAGCGGGTTACTGGGTGATTCCAGGTAGACCATGCGTGTTGCAGGTTTCACAGCGGCTTCAAGGGATGCAGCATTCGCTGCGCTAAAACTGTAATCAATCCCAAAGCGTTTCAGTTCATTGACAATTAAGGCATGGGTCCCGCCATAAAGCCCTTCGGTTAGCACGATGTGATCACCATTGCCGAGCAACCCAAACAGGATGGCTGAAATGGCCGCCATACCGGAACTGGCGACCAGACCGGCCTCGGCGCATTCCAGGGCATTCATTTTCTCCGCCACCACCTGGTGATTCAGGGTGTTGAAATAGCGCGGATAGCGAACCTCGGAATCATCCAGGTATTCAATTGCACTGGATGATTGCAACGGGGTGTTCAGGCCACCCATGTTGACTTCACGTCGTGACCCTGCGCGTACCGATAAAGTGGATTTTTTCAATGTCGTACCCTGTCCGGTTTTGTCCAACCCGCATCATATCCCCAAGCGGCCCGCGTGTGTAGGAGCCGCGCCCCGCGGCGAATGTTTTGGTCTTGTGTAATATTCCGACATTCGCCGCGGTGGCGCAGATCCTACATGCTATCGCTGACAGTCAGAGCAGTAGTAACTGGAGCGTTGACCGATAACCTTTTGCTTAACTGATGCACCACATTGGAAGCACGATTTATCCACGCGATCATAGACCAGTAACTCCTGGGCAAAATAACCGGGCGCACCATCCGAATTGACAAAATCC
>CALJWY010000183.1 GCA_937974465.1 uncultured Lysobacterales bacterium
GACAAAACACATACCCTTGAAAAGAGCATTGGCGAAGGCCATGCCAGTCATGCACCGGTGGTACGCAATCTCTGCAATGTTCTGGATGAGCTCGATAGCCTGGTAAACTAGCACCAGCCTGCCTGGCATCCCTCACCGGGACAAACCACCATCCTGTTCATTTGCCGTCGCGGCCAAATCGCTGCCCGTGCCATCAGTTCAAATTGTTGTGTATGGCAGACTTTACCTGTCTTTACGTCGTCATAGCTACCGGTGTCATTGCGTGACCTGGCCCTTTGCATTATCGTAGTCCGTCGCTCTAAATAAAGTCGGAATCCACCCTCAAATGAATGGCAAAATCAATTGGTCGCATGGCCTGTTTATAGTCCTGATCACCGCCCTCCTCGCAGGCTGTAATGGCAGCGAGTCCGGCAGCGGGCAAACTGCAAAAATTGAAACCAGCACGCTGGAAATCGGCGACATCAACCGTGTCGTTGCGACATCCGGAGCGGTTCGTCCATTGATTACCGTTGAAGTAGGTTCACAGCTATCCGGTCAGCTTGAGGAGCTCTACGTGGACTTCAACTCTGAAGTGAAAGCCGGCCAGGTAATTGCCCTCATAGACTCCAAGACCTTTGAGTCGCGTGTCCTGCAAAACAAGGCAGACCTGGAAGTAGCCAATTCCAACGTCATTGTGCAGGGTGCCAACATCGACCGCGCGAAAGCCAATCTGCGCAAAGCCCGGCTTGAATACGAGCGCGCTGAACCACTGGCAAACACCGGAACCCTGTCGACCTCTGATTTTGACTCGGCGCTGGCCAACTATGAATCAGCCAAGGCCGACCTGACCATGGCCGAGGCCCAGCTCCAGAATGCCCTGGCCAATCAACAACAACGACAGGCCTTGCTGGAATCGGTAGAAATTGACCTTGAACGCACCAAGATTCGCTCTCCCATTGATGGCGTCGTTATTGAACGTGCCGTGGACAAGGGCCAGACCGTCGCCGCCAGCCTCTCCTCACCCGTTTTGTTCAGGATTGCCCAGGACCTGAGAGAAATCCAGATCGAAGCCAACGTCGATGAGGCAGATATTGGCAATGTTACCCGTGGCAATGAAACCTCGTTCAGCGTCGATGCCTATCCGGACCTGGAATTCAAAGGCAAGGTGGAGCAGGTCCGCTTATCGCCCAATGAGACAAATAACGTGGTGACATACACGGTCATCATTACCGCAAGAAACCCGGACCTGAAACTACTGCCCGGAATGACAGCCATCGTTGAGATCGTGACCGGCAAGAGCGAAAACGTACTGCGTGTTTCGAACGACGCCATACGTTTCAAACCACCCGCTGATTCAGAACTGGCGAAGAAAGCCAGCCAGGGCGGCAAGCCCCAGGGTGGTGGCCAACGCCACGGTGCATCCGGGGATATGGACCAGGTTGCATCACAACTGGGTCTGGATGAAAAAACAAAAAGCGCCATCCAAAGCGATGCTCGTCAGCTGTTCTCTTCAATGCGTAGCCAGTTCCAGAATGGCGGTAATGGCACCGATCGCGATCAAATGCGGGCACAGATGCGGGCTCAACTTGCATCCATCTATAAAAAGCATCTTGATGATGCGCAGTACATCCAATTCGAGCAGATCCAGCGCCAATCTGCAGAGACCCGCTCGGTACAACTCTGGAAGCAGACTGATGGTGAGATTACCCCGGTGATGGTCAGGGTCGGCATCAGTGATGACACACATACCCATGTCGTCAGTGAAAATATGTCTGAGGGTGATGTCGTGGTTACGCGCATGCGCAGCCCCAGGCCATAAGTCGGCAATCTCGGATAAGACCAACGCCAATGGACAAGGTACTGATTGAATGCCGCTCGCTTTGCAAGGATTACCACATGGGTGGGGAAACCATCCATGCGCTGAGGAACGTCAGCCTGCAAATTCACAAGGGTGAGTATGTTGCCATCATGGGTCCTTCCGGCTCCGGCAAATCCACGCTGATGAACCTGGTGGGTGCTTTGGATGTCCCGAGTCGCGGCGATTTATTGGTCAATGGTGTGAACCTGGCCGGGCAAAGCTCTGACCAATTGGCAAACTTCCGCAACCATACGATTGGTTTCGTGTTTCAGCAGTTCAACCTGTTGGCCCGCACCACGGCGCTGGAAAACGTCAAACTGCCCCTGCTCTACTCCCATGACAAAAACCCCGGTGACTTAACCCGGCGTGCAACCGAAGCGCTCGAACGTGTCGGCCTGGCCGATCGCATGGATCATGAAACCACCCAGCTTTCCGGTGGTCAGCAACAACGAGTGGCGATTGCCAGGGCACTGGTCAACCGGCCTTCGATGATTCTTGCCGATGAACCGACCGGCGCACTGGATACAAAAACATCGATTGAAATTCTGGACCTGTTCCAGGAACTCAATGATGCCGGCATTACATTGATGGTGGTCACGCATGACCCTGAAGTCGCAGAGGTTTCAAAGCGCAACCTGATGTTCAGGGATGGGGAAATCATCGATGACCTGATCGTTGCGCAAGGGGCCGGCAGCTGATGGACATTATCAAGACAACCAGTATTGCCCTGGTCGCGCTGCGCCTGAACGCCATGCGCAGCTTCCTGACCATGCTGGGCATCATCATTGGAATTGCCTCGGTGATCGTCATGGTTTCCGTATCCAGCGGCTCCAAGCAGGAAATCGAAGCCCAGATCGACCGGCTTGGAAGCAATGTGCTCAGCATCCGTCCGGGCGCCCGGATGATGGGGGGCCGTCATGGTGGTTCTGGCACAGCAGCACCGCTGACTGAAAAACACATCAAGAGTCTGCGTAACAAGTTTGCTTTCATAGAAGGTATCTCGGGTAGTATTTCCGCCACCGTGCCAGCCGTCTATGGCAATAATAACTGGACGACCAGTGTGATTGGCATTCACGCGGATTACATATCGGTACGCCAATGGGTTATCGAGGAGGGCCGTAACTTCACCGAGCGTGAAGTGAAGTCCGGTGGCAAAGTCGCCCTGGTCGGCCAGGATATTATCGACAAGCTGTTTGACGGTGCTTCACCCCTCGGCGCGAGGATACGGATCAAGAACATCCCTTTTACAGTGATTGGTACGCTGCAAGCCAAGGGCGCATCCAATTGGGGCCGAAGCTATGACGACGTTATCTTCATACCCATTTCGACCTCCCGGATGCGTGTCAGTGGCCGTCAGGCACGTTCTGTACCCGATAACATTGGTAACTTATACCTGACCGTGAACCTGGATAGAGATATTGGCATCGCCGAGGAAGATCTGCGGGAGTTTCTGCGCGAAATTCGCAAAATCGCACCGGGTGCACAGGATGATTTCAACGTTGCAAATTTCTCAGAGTTTATCCGTGCCCGCAACGAAACATCGGCAACGCTGGGACTCTTGCTGGCCGCAACCGCTGCGATCGCACTTGTTGTGGGTGGAATCGGCATCATGAACATCATGCTGGTTTCGGTGACGGAACGAACCCGCGAAATCGGGCTGAGGCTGGCTGTGGGTGCCAGACGCAAGGATATCCTGAATCAATTCCTGGTTGAGGCAGTAACCCTGTGCCTGATCGGCAGCCTGGTGGGCGTGGCCCTGGGGGTGGGAACCGGCGAACTGGTTAAACGCCTGGTCGATATACCGGTGCTGCTCAACATACCGATCATATTTATCGCCATCAGCTCGGCGGCCCTGGTCGGCATATTTTTCGGTTTTTATCCGGCCCGTAAGGCATCAAGGATGAACCCGATTGATGCCTTAAGGTACGAGTAAATTCCCAGCGGCTATTTTCAAGGTAGATACAGGTAACGTATTGGCTTATTTAGCGCCCTACCAGTGAATACCCCGCATCAGGCTGGCGAAGGCAACCTGTTCCTGCGAGGCCTGCTGCTGATCTTCTGAGACTCCCATCGCGGCCGATGAATCCGGAAACATCCTGAACGCACTGTTCATGATGATTTCCGCAATATTGGGCGCAACTGCATGCAGTGTTTGCGCAAAAATTCCCAGGCGTGTCGCAATCCTCTGCGGTTTGTAGATTACCGCTTGCTTCACGAACTCTGCCGCCTCATCAGGCGTGATGGTTGGCACATTTTCATACATCTTTGTTGGCGCGATCATCGGGGTGCGCACCAGCGGCATATTGATGGTTGTGAACGATATACCCGTATCGCTGTACTCAGCTGACGCGCAACGCGAGAATGCATCAAGGGCTGCCTTTGAAGCCACGTAGGCAGAAAAACGCGGCGAATTACTCAACACACCAATCGAAGAAATATTGATGACATGCCCGGCTTTGCGTTTTGTCATTCCCGGTAAAGCACGCAGGATCAGACGCAGGCTGCCAAAGTAATTCAGCTGCATGGTGCGCTCAAAATCGTGGAAGCGGTCACATGACAAAGAAATGGAACGACGAATCGAGCGCCCGGCATTATTGACCAGGATGTCGATATGGCCATGCTCCTCGTTGATCTGGTCAATCAATTGATCACAGGCATCGAGATCAGAGATATCACAGGGATAACTCCAGGCCATGCCACCCATGGTTTTTATTTCGTCGAGCGCTTCGGCGAGTTTCTCTTCACCGCGAGCGACCAGGATTACCTTTGCGCCGGCGCGCGCCATCATCACGGCCACTGCATGGCCAATACCCGACGAGGCTCCTGTGACAACAACATTTTTACCGCGCACATGACCGCGCAGGCTGCGGTCGATAAATAATTCGGGGTCGAGGTTTCTTTCCCAGTAATCCCACAGACGCCAGGCATAGTCGTCCAGCCTCGGCACCATAATGCCACTGCCGCGCAGTGCACGCTCGGTCTCGCGGTTATCAAACTTGGTGGGGTAATTGACGAATTTCATCATATCCGGTGGTAACCCCAGGTCTTTCATGATCTGGTTGGATATACGCCGGATCGGCGGCAACATGCGCAAGCCCTGTTTAATGGCGGCTGGAATATAGTTGAACAACCTTGCGTCTATACGCATGGTCATTTGCGGCGCATGCGCTGCATGCGCAAACAGGTTTAAAACCTCACCGATGCGTTTGGGTTTGGGATCGGTCAGGTGGAAACACATGCCATCAAGCCCTGATTTGTGTGCGATATGAATCATCGCATCCACCACATAATCTACCGGTACAATATTGATACGGCCACCCTCAATACCCAGTGTCGGCATCCAGGCCGGCATCAGGCGGCGCATTTTCTGGATCAGTTTGAAGAAATAATAAGGCCCGTCAATTTTATCAATGATGCCTGTTTCAGAATGCCCCACCACGATACCAGGACGGTAAATACGCCATGGAGTGTGGCACTCGCGCCTGACCACGGCTTCGGAATCATGCTTGGTTCGGAAATAGGGGTTATCCAGGCCATGCGCTTCCTCAAACATGTCTTCACGGAAAATCCCCGGATACAAGCCGGCAGCAGCGATCGAACTCATATGGTGAAAACGGCGTGCCTTGATGTTTTCGACAAACTTGACGACATTGTGTGTGCCTTCCACGTTCACCTGCATCTGGCTTTCAGCATCCGCCATCAGGTCATAAACCGCCGCCAGGTGAAATACATGCCCGATTTCCCCTTCCAGTGCCCTTCTCTTTTTGGCCGGAATACCCAGCATTGGCCGGGTCAGGTCACCGGTGATCGGCACGACCCGTTTGGCCGCTGTGCCCCATTCTGCCTTTTGCGATTCAAATTTTTTCTTGGAACTCTTACGGACCAGTACGTAGATGGTGGCTTTCTTTTTTTTCTTTAGCAGTTCACCGATCAGGTTGTGGCCTATAAACCCGGTTCCACCAGTAATAAAGTAATTCATGCTTGTCCTCCGATCCCCTGTCACATGTTATGGGTAAGCCTTACAATCTTAGCAGAATAAATCCCGTTACCATGCTGTTACAATTCATATGAATGTATCAGTATGAACCAGAAAGGAAAAATTCCAGATGACAGAGATCAACTCCTCGTTCGAACAGGCGGCCATCGCGGCCAAATCACTGCCTGAACGTCCCGATAACGATACACTTCTGCAAATGTACGCGCTTTACAAGCAAGGCTCTTCCGGCGACGTATCCGGTGACAAACCCGGTTTTTTTGATTTTGTTGCCAGCGCAAAGTATGAAGCCTGGGAAAAACTCAGTGGGCTTTCAATGGATGACGCCAAAAAACAATACATTGACCTTGTAAAGAAACTGGGTGGATCGGTCGAAGACTAAGCAAAGGACCTGACAAACATGACGCGCCGCAACACAAAGGAACTGGTACTGGCCACCAGCCTGGCGCTATTCAATGAATTTGGCGAGCCCAATGTAACCACGAACCAGATCGCAGATGAGGCAGACATCAGCCCTGGAAACCTCTATTACCATTTCCGCAGCAAGGACGAGATCGCCCTGGAACTGTTCAAGCGATACCTGGTAAATGTACAACCGATGCTGGATCTCGAAGACCAGGAAGGCCATGAGGCCGAAGACCTCTGGCTCAGACTGCACCTCCTGTTTGAGGCCATGGGGCGGTTTCGTTTCCTGTTTCGTGATCTGACCGATTTATACACCCGAATCAAGAATCTGAGACGGGCCTTCAACGGTCTGCTGGGCAGACAGCGCAGCACCCTGATGATCCTGATTAAAGGTCTGAGAAAGAATGGAGTCATGGATATTGGCGAGCATGACAGTGAAGTGCTGGCGGATAACATGTTGCTGTTGATGACCTATTGGATTCCCTTTGCAGAGGTCCGCGGTGATCCCGGCCTGGCAGATGGCAGGGTGCTAACCGAATCCGTCGCGAGGGTTTTGCATTTGTTTCTGCCGTATTTGCGTGAACCTGAAGCCAGCCAGGTGGAAGCCCTGGCACATACCTACCGGCAAGTTTAATTCGCCGCGGGGTCGCGACTCCTGCATTGTGTTTGAAAATGTATTGAGGGAACAATCCCTGCCTGCGCCCGCGGCATACCGTTCATACCCCAGGGCACCCTCTCGACCAGTTCCTGGTCTCACCTTGTACCCCAGGGCA
>CALJWY010000184.1 GCA_937974465.1 uncultured Lysobacterales bacterium
GCCGACTTGTGGATTATGTCCCGGCTGGATCAGGCAATTACGGAAGTGAGTGTGCAAATTGATGCCTACCGCATGGATCTCGCCGCCCAGCGTCTGTATGAATTCATCTGGAATGAATATTGCGGCTGGTACCTGGAGTTATCCAAGCCGGCGCTGCAAAAAGGCAATAGCGAAGAGCAGAATGCAACGCGTTATACCTTGCTGACCGTGCTGGAACGCAGTCTGCGCATCCTGCACCCGTTCATGCCATTTATCACCGAAGAAATCTGGCAGATGCTCAAGGCACCGCTCAACATTGAAGGCGACAGCATCATGTTGCAGGCGTTGCCGCGTGCCGGAGAGACCCATGCACAGGCAGAGCAGGAGATTGGCTGGTTACAACAGGTTTTACAGGGTATACGTAATATTCGAGCCGAGTTGAATGTTGCACCTGGAAAACTCCTGGATATCGCCTTTCAGGCAGGCTCACAGACGGATCGGGAGCGCCACCAGCTGTTTGAAAACCTGCTGCAGGGCGTTGGCAGAATCGGCAGCAGCACTTGGCTTGAGGCCGACGCAGACACGTCGCAATATTCCGTTGCCCTGGTGGGTGACCTGAAGGTACTGGTTTCACTGAAGGGCCTGGTTGATCTCGAAGACGAATTGGCCAGGCTTGGCAAATTGCTGCAGCGGGAACAGGCGGATCTGAAGAAGTCTGAAGGCAAGCTTGGTAACAGCCGGTTTGTCGACAACGCACCGCCAGCAGTGGTTGAGCAAGAGCATCAGCGCCTTGCTGCCCACAAGAGCAAAGTTGCCGGTTTTGTTGCCCAAATTGAAAAACTGGAGCGTCTGCGCGATTAACCGGCAAACCCCGCGCTCATGTCTTGCTGGATTTGCTGCGCTGCCCGGGATCAGCTGTTATGTGGATCCAGTGCCAGTCTCATGACCGTGGCATCCTCACGTTTATCGCCGGCTTTATAATAACCGGGCCGATGCCCAATTACCTTGAAACCCCTGTTGGTGTAAAGGCTTGCTGCGCGCGGGTTGCTGGCGCGCACTTCCAGGAAAATTGCCTCGCAATTGTTTCTCGCGACGTGGTTGATCATGTATTCGAGCATCAAGCTGCCGTAACCCCGGCGCTGCCAGTCAGGATGGATACAGAGATTCAGAAGATGCGCCTCACCAGCCGCCCAGTTGGCTATTGAGTAACCGGCAAGGTCCTTACCAATCTGCAAACCGAAACAGGCGTAGCCGACACGCAGACAGTCAACAAAAATTCCCCGCGTCCATGGAAAAGGGTAAGCAAGTTGCTCTATTTCGAAAACTCTGTCGACATCGCGCGGATCAAGACGTCGGATCAGGGGATGGCCCTTATCAGGCCTGGTGGTCACTGGCAGTCACCATCGCAAACCGGCAAAGGGCACTCCAAAGGGCCTTGCGGGCTTGGGCATTGGCCTCAAGGTCGCGCATCGATGGCAATATAACGAGGTTCGCCGACTTCAGGTTCTGCGGAACACCATCCGCAAAGAATTGCCCTCCGAGTTGCTCGCCAAATATTCCAACAGTGGTAAAGAGATTTTCCTCAACCGCGTCGGCCAGGCCAACTGTCTGTTCACCCGTATGCGGCCATCCCCAGACCGGGGTTCTGCCGATAGTGCGATTGATATCATTTGCAAGACGGCTGGCCGACTCGGTATCTTCTGCGCAGACCAGCAGCACGCCACCACGACCCGGCCCCAGCTTTAATCCGGGCGCCGCCGCAAGCGGGGCTGGCTCTGCCGTCACGGTAGCGGCCTCGACGGGCCCGTTGTCAGCGACCATGCTGCCGGTTACAGGAATCTCAGCAACGGGTGCAGTAACCTCAGGTGGATTGCGCAGGCACCAGGTTTCGATGCCCATTGCATCAAGGTATGCCTGCTGCCGATGGTCAGTCATCACGTGTGTGCTCATCGCTGATGGCTTCATCGTCATTCGCCATGTGAACCTTCGTGCTCATTGAAGGCTCTGTTTTACCCGGGGTTTTCGGGCGTTTTTCTCTTTTGAGTTTCCAGCTTCTGCGTCCGGCAACGGTGATGATAATGCCGGACAGCACATAGGTACTGCCAAATATCATTCCCATGATAGGAGGGTCGAGCGCCAACAGCACCATGATCAGTACGGCCAGCAAAACCCAGTAAGCCGGTACCCGGTCGCCCTTGGGGCCAGCCTTGAAACTGAAGTAACGCACATTGGAAAACATCAATATTCCAAGCGTGACGACTTCAAAAAATATCAACCAGCGGACCGTTTCCCCGGCCACACCATTGTCGACAAAAAACCAGATTGTGAATACCAGGGTTCCCGCTGCAGCCGGGCTCGCAAGTCCCTGGAAATAACGTTTGTCTGCAATTCCAGCCTGGGTATTGAACCTCGCCAACCTCAGGGCGGCGCATGCCGCAAAAAGAAATGCGGCCAGCCAACCAAGCTTGCCGGGCAGTGTTCCAATTTCGCTCAAACTGGCAAGCGACCAATTGAAGGCCAGTAATGCCGGCGCCAGGCCAAAAGATATCAGGTCTGCAAGGCTGTCATATTGCTCCCCGAAGTCACTTTGCGTGTTGGTCAGACGAGCAACGCGTCCATCCAGTCCATCCAGAATACCGGCTACGATGATGGCAATGCACGCAGCCTCATAACTGCCGTTGATGCCCTTGATGATCGAGTAAAAACCCGCAAATAGCGCAGCAGACGTCAAAAGATTTGGCAACAGGTAGACGCCCTTTCTTCGAATTGATTTGTCTGCTTCCATTACAAGTTCCAACCTTCATCACACCCTAAAACCGGACCTCAATAATAACATGCAATTCTTCCATGATATTGGGGAGGATGGCCCGACTGTGATATAAGACAACAGGATTTTCTTCGAAAAAGGACACGAAGATGCGTATCTCGACATTATCCATGGCCGTACTACTGACTGTTATCTCATTTCCTGCAATGGATACCGTTGCAGATGAGAAAATCTATCGCTGGGTAGATGAAGACGGTGTAGTCCATTTTGGCGATCAGCGCGGCGTTAACAGCGATGCTGAAACCATCACTATCAAGGCTGAGTCACCCAACACCGCACCGCCTTCGCAGGCCGATACCCAGGCAGGTTCCGGCCAGCCACAGGAGCCCCAGGTTTCCATTGCACAACAAAGACGTAATGAACGCGCAGAGAAACGCAGGGAAGCTGAAGAAATGCGCCAGGCGGTTGACGCCGGTTGTAAGCAGAGACGCCAACTGGTGGCGCAACTTGAACCATCCCCACGGGTGATGGTGAAAGATGAGGACGGAACGATCAAACGAATGGATGATGACAAGCGTCTTGAAATACTGGCTGAAGCACAGACCTATATCGCTGAGAAATGTAACCAATAGGCCAACCAGCAAAATTTCGCCACATTGATGCGTGTACTGGCCTGCCCGGCACGCTAAACTGTCGGCTTTTAAAATCACAGACCAGACGTCAACATACGGACTTTAAATGAAAGCCAGTAAATTTCACCTCGTAACCACCCGGGAAACCCCGGCCGAAGCAGAAATAGCCAGCCATCAACTCATGCTGCGTTGTGGCATGATCCGAAAACTCACATCGGGTATTTATACCTGGACTCCACTGGGCTTGAGAGTGTTGCGAAAAGTCGAAGCAATTGTTCGTGATGAACTGGACAAGGCCGGCTACCAGGAAATGCTGATGCCAGCGGTACAGCCTGCCGAGCTTTGGCAGGAAACAGGACGCTGGGAAAAATTTGGCGCGCAGTTATTAAAAATCCAGGACCGGGCCGGCCGCGAATACTGCTTTGGTCCCACCCATGAAGAGGTGATGACGGATTTTGTGCGTAACGAGATCCGCAGTTATAAACAGCTGCCAATCACTTTTTACCAGATCCAGACAAAGTTCCGTGATGAAATCCGGCCACGTTTTGGTGTCATGCGGGCGCGCGAGTTTTTGATGAAGGACGCATATTCATTTCATATTGACCACGCCAGCATGGATGACACCTACTGGGAAATGTACGACGTTTATGCGCGCATATTTACCCGCACCGGTTTGCATTTCCGCTCGGTGGAGGCGGATACCGGCGCAATCGGTGGCAACCAATCACATGAATTCCATGTGCTGGCAGATTCAGGCGAAGACGAAATTGCATTTTCCGACCAGTCGGAATACGCCTCAAACGTGGAGTTGACGGCGGTTGTCGCACCCGGTTACGAAAGGGCCGAAGCCGGTCAAGAGTTACGCACCGTGGATACACCGGGCGCCCATACGATCGAAGAGCTGGTTAACGGCTATGACGTGCCAATAGAGAAGACGGTCAAAACCCTGGTCGTGCACGCGGCAGAGGGCCAGGAATCCGGGTTTGTTGCCCTGCTGGTCCGCGGTGACCGCACGCTCAACCCTTTCAAGGCCGAAAAGCTGGAACAGGTTGCCTGTCCCCTGGAGTTCGCCACTGATGCAGAAATTCGCCAGGCAATCGGCGCTGGACCAGGCTCCCTGGGCCCGGTTGGCCTGTCCATGCCAGTGATCGCCGATCACGAAGTTGCCCTGATGTCCGACTTTACTGCCGGTGCAAACGTTGATGACAAGCATCTTTTTGGTATCAACTGGGAGCGCGATGTCGCCACGCCCGTGACTGCAGATCTGCGCAAAGCGATTGAAGGTGACCCGAGTCCTGATGGCAAAGGTATATTGAAAATGGCCCGTGGTATCGAGGTGGGACATATCTTCCAGCTGGGAACAGGTTACGCAGAATCCATGAATGCCGTTGTACTCGGCGAGGATGGCCGCTCCCATGTGATGCATATGGGCTGTTACGGTATTGGCGTCTCACGTATCGTGGCCGCAGCAATTGAGCAGAACCACGATGATCGTGGCATTTGCTGGCCGGAACCCATCGCACCTTTCCAGGTTGCATTGCTTCCCATGAACGCCAAGAAATCCCACCGAGTGCAGGAAGCTGCTGACAAGTTATACGCAGAGCTACTGCAGGCAGGGGTGGAAGTGTTCTACGACGACCGCAACCTGCGTCCGGGGGTCATGTTCAACGACATGGAATTGATCGGTGTTCCGCACCGGGTTGTTATTGGTGAGCGTGGATTGGATAGCGGTGCGCTGGAATACCGCTACCGCACGGACACCGAAAATTCTGAAATCCCTCTCGAAGGCGCATTGCAGGCAATCCTCGAAAAATTGGGTATGTCCTAACCATGGAGCCGCGCGGGCGCGGCTTCTCCAACCGCTTTCAGTCCTGTGGTTGTTCCTTTTCAGGCATGCTGCGCAAATGAATATCCGTTTGGGGAAACGGAATCTCAACGCCATTCTGCTGAAAGGCAATATAAATACTTTTCAGCAGGTCATGAAGGATACGCCCGCGCAGCTGCGGATGGTCAATCCACACCAGTAATTCAAAATCCAGTGAGCTGGCGCCAAAAGCCCGCAACCTTACCCGCGCCGAGGGCTGTTTGACGACCTCGGCGTGCGCATCGGCGGTCTCTTCGAGGATTCTTGAAACTTCCTCCACATCACTGCCATAGGCCACGCCGACCGGCACGCGAATACGATGCTTCACCCAGGGTCCGCCGCTTTCATTGATGATCTTCGCATTGGCGATCACCGCATTGGGGACAGTTACCTCAACATCGTCCAGTGTCAGCAGGCGGGTAGAACGCATGCCCAGGTTCGTCACCCTGCCGCGCTCACCCGTATCAAGAACAATGAAATCTCCGATTTTATAAGGTGCATCGGCAATGATGGAGATTCCGGAAAACAAGTTGGCCAGGGTGTCTTTTGCCGCGAAACCCACCGCGATACCAATCACACCTGCGGATGCCAGCCAGGCGGTCGGGTTGATCCCCCAGATCATCATGAATACGTAGGTGGCCAGGCCAATCAGCAAAATTTTCAGCGCGATGGAGAAGACCGGAATGGTTCTTTCCTGGATGATATCGAAACGGTGACGGTTGTCTGCGACCAACTCCAACACGACGCGCACCGCGCGCATGCCGGCCCTTGTCCAGGAAAACAGCATGATGGTTGCCAGGATCCCCAATAGCGCCTGGGTCAGATTTTCGGATAAATTGTAGGCTGAAACCGCCAGCATCATTGCCAGCGTGACCATGGTCAGCACCAGTGGGTGGATCAGGTATTCAACCAGGAGATTGTCTGCCTTGGTTGCAGTCCTGGCAGTTATTTTCAGCAGGCTGCGGGAAATGACAAACCGCAGCAACCGGCCAAACCCATAGGCAAACAGGATCAGCAGGATGGTCAAAAAAAACGGATAGGGTGCGAAAAAGTCCCAAACCGGCTGCAGCCAGTCCGGTATGTAGTGGGTCATGCTCAGGTCCGGCTTGAAGACCTCTTCCACTGCTGCGGCCTGTTGCGTTTCGGTACCGGCTGATTCATTTGCTTCCATGGTTCACACTCGAGATTTGTTACCGGTTAATCTTATCTGCGATCGATATGGGCCGCCAGCTTCACATGCCGGCCACGCACGATTATAAGGCCGCACGGACATTCCTTATAGCAGGCGCCGGATCCCCACCGCCTGACGCAATTCCTGCATGAACGGCACGGTAATTTCGCGCGCCCGTTCTGCACCCTCCTGCAAGCGGGTCTCGATCCTGGAAGGTTCTGATATCAATTCCTCGTAAGCCGACCTGGCAGATGCCAACTCGGAGTTGATCAGCTCGAAGCATTCCTGTTTGGCTGCACCCCAAGCGATGCCGTCGGCAAATGCCTGTTTCATTGCCTGACGCTGTTCCGGGTTCGCGAAGGCAGAATAGATAGCAAACAGGGCCGACCCCTCTGTCTGCTTGGGTTCTCCCGGCTCCAGTGAATTGGTGACGATCTTCATGATCGATTTGCGCAGTTTTTTCTCCGGCAACCACAGCGGAATCGTGTTGTTATAGCTCTTCGACATCTTGCGTCCATCCTGGCCCGGTAATACCGCCACGTTGTCGTCAACGACAGCCTCAGGCATAACGAAATGATCGCCGAAAAAGTGATTGAAGCGTTGTGCAATATCCCTTGCCATCTCGAGATGTTGCACCTGGTCCCGGCCAACCGGAACATCGTTTGCATTAAACATCAGGATATCCGCAGCCATCAGGATCGGGTAGCTGAACAGGCCCATGGCAATCGCAAAATCCGCATCCTCTCCTTTCTCGAGGTTTTCCTGCACTGCCGCCTTGTAGGCATGGGCCCGGTTCATCAGGCCCTTGGCAGTCACGCAGGTCAACAGCCAGGTCAGTTCTGATATTTCGGGGATGTCAGACTGGCGGTAAAAGATGGCACGATCGGTATCCAGGCCCAGGGCCAGCCACGTCGCTGCAATTTCCAGCGTTGAGCGATGCACAACCTCGGGATCCCGGCATTTGATCAATGCATGGTAATCGGCCAGGAAATAACAGGATTGCACATCCGTACTATGGCTTGCCTCAATGGCGGGTTTGATGGCGCCTACATAATTTCCCAAGTGTGGAGTACCAGTGGTCGTAATACCGGTCAGGACTGTGCGTTTACTCATGATTCGCCTATCTCGCCCATAAATTTTATGTCAGATTTAAAAGCCGACATTCTAAGCCAATCGGCACTCGAATGGTGGGTTTATTTACGTGACCTGGATGGATCTCCGGGACACCGTGCGAGGTCCCCGGACGCCAGTGAGTCGTCTCCCGACCCTTTCGACATTCCACGTACACATGCCAGCATATCGGGAAGATCCCCCTTTAACACACGGCGCACCAACCACCTGGGTGCGGGAAAGCGCGAGCGTACGCGTATATCATGCGTGACAACGATGGCCTCGCCACCGGCCAGTGGCTGAAAATCCCATTGTCCCTCCAGTACGCGCAGGTTGCCCTCCACCAGCCTGAATTCGCCACGCGTGGGTGAGGTCCTGATCGCCTCAAAGACAAAATCGATGGTGGGTGTATACCAGTTATTATTGACGCGGTGGTGTTTGCGTATGAGCTGCAGACCGGGAATCAATACCTCACATAACTCAAGGCCGCGCACATAGACAAATTCATTTTCACAATAGCCAATGGTGTTCCAGACATCTTCCGGTGCTGCATGGAACAATGCCATGACCCGCGCCGCGCCACCGGATTTTTCATTGTGAATGGTTTCTGTGAGAATCTCGCCACGCTTGAGGCGTTCAATCTCATCCGCGCTGAGTAAGGTCTCCGGATTCGCAGACTGCGCGCTGCTGCTGATAAACAACAGACACCAGCCAAGCATCAACGGAAACAATCTCCAACAAGAACTATCCAGCCCCTTTCCTGACATTTTTTTATTCTGCATATACATCAGATTATAGGTGCAGAGGTTAAAAGAAACTGCAACAACGGCGCTTATAATTCATTATCAATTCATATCGACTAACACAAACACATAGACACAGCCTATAATTGCATAATGAACTTTCGCGCCCTGCAGTATTTTGTAAAACTCGCCGAACTCCGGCACTTCAGCAAAGCCGCCGAGGCCTGCTTTGTCAGTCAGCCGACTCTCAGCACACAAATCCGCAAGCTTGAAGAAGAGCTGGGTGTGTCCCTGGTCGAGCGCGCACCAAGAAAGGTGATGCTGACGCCCATTGGGGAAGACATCGCACACCGCGCGCGACACGTGTTGCGTGACATTGAGCACATCAAGGATGCCGCGAGGCGCAGCAAAGACCCGGAAACCGGCAATATC
>CALJWY010000185.1 GCA_937974465.1 uncultured Lysobacterales bacterium
GCAGAAAGCACACAGAATACGGACAACGTGAACAGGATTTTCAGCGCTACCGGCGCGGTCGCTACGTGGAATTCAACCTGGTCTATGATCGCGGCACACTCTTCGGCCTGCAATCCGGTGGCCGCACAGAATCGATACTTATGTCACTACCGCCGGTTGTCCACTGGCGTTATAACTACCAGCCTGAACCCGGTTCCGCAGAGGCTGAGCTGGACCGATATTTGCGGCCAAGAGACTGGCTGGCCGCAGAAAAACTACCTGAACAGGACAATTAAATATGAATAAGATATTTGCTACGTTAGCGAGCACCCTGCTACTTGTAGCGTGCGGACAGGACAATACCACTGCTCCAACAGTTGAAGTGGCGGATGTCAAACCGGAAAAACACTCCGGACTGCTGCTCGAAAACATGAACACGCAGGTGCGGCCTGGAGATGATTTCAACGCCTATGTTAACGGCACCTGGATCGACAACACTGATATTCCGGCAGATCGCGCCAGTAACAGTGTCGGGCTGATCGTTCACGAAGAAGCCACCGCCAACGTTAAAACCATTATTGAGGAAGCTGCCGGGGGCGATTTCGCCAAGGGTAGTGACGAGCAGAAAGTCGGCGCCCTGTACGCCGCCTACATGGACATGGAGACACGCAACCAGCTCGGCGTGACACCCCTGGAAGCCGAGTTTGCCAGGATCAACGCATTGGAAAACCATGAGCAACTGGCGGTTTACCTTGCCGAAGCCAACAAGCTTGGTGTCAACCTGCCGTTCGCGCTGGCGCAGTACGTGGACTTCAAGGATCCAAACACGTACATGATGTACACCTGGCAGGGTGGTCTTGGCCTGCCCGACCGCGAATATTATTTCGAAGAAGGTGAACGCTCCGACGAGATTCGAAGTGCTTACCTGTCGCATATGCAAAAAATGTTCACCCTCGCTGATCTGCCCGATGGCGAAGCCGCGGCAAGTATGATCATGGCGCTTGAGACCCGCATGGCGGGCGAGCATATGCTGAAAGAGAAAACCCGCGATATGGTCGCCTTGTACAACAAGATACCGCTGGATGAACTGGCGGCACTGATGCCGGATTTCGCCTGGGATGCCTACCTGGAAACTGCAGCTATCAGCGGTATCGATGGACTGGTGGTGACCCAGCTCGACTATATGCGTGGATTGAACGACATAATCAAAGATACCAGCATGGCTGACTGGAAAACCTATCTCAGCTGGAAAGTCTTGAATGACAATGCCGGTTTTTTGAGTGAAGAACTGGACCAGCAGAACTTTGCCTTCTATTCAAAGACCCTGCGTGGCATTGAACAACCGCTACCCCGCTGGAAACGCGCGGTTGGCAATGTCAATGGCAACCTTGGCGAAGTTGTTGGCAAGGTCTACGTGGCTCGCCACTTTCCGCCGCAAGCCAAGGAAGAAATGCTGGAACTGGTCAACAACCTGATCAAGGCCTATGAGATCAGCATCAGGGAACTTGACTGGATGGGCGAGGAAACCAAGGCCCAGGCGCTCGACAAGCTTTACAAGTTCACACCAAAAATCGGTTACCCGGACAACTGGGAAGACTATTCAAAACTCGACATTGAAGCGAATGACCTGGTCGGCAACATGCAACGCTCAGCCCTGTTTGTTTACGAAAAGAACCTTGCCCGCCAGGGCGGCCCGGTGGATAAATCAGAATGGGCGATGACGCCACAGACCGTCAATGCCTATTACAACCCGCCGTTGAATGAAATTGTATTTCCTGCCGCCATATTGCAACCACCGTTTTTCGACCTGGATGCGGATGCGGCAGTTAACTATGGCTCAATTGGCGCGGTAATTGGCCACGAGATCGGTCATGGGTTTGATGATTCCGGCAGCACTTTCGATGGTGATGGTGTGCTGCGCAACTGGTGGACCGAAGAGGACAAGGCCGAGTTCAAAGCTCGCACCGCAACACTGATTGAACAGTATTCTGCGTTCAAACCTTTCGATGATCTGGCCGTGAATGGTGAATTCACCCTCGGAGAGAACATCGGTGACCTGGGCGGGCTGAGTATTGCCCTGCTGGCGTACAAGCTATCCCTCAATGGCGAAGAAGCGCCAGTCCTGGACGGTTTTACAGGTGAACAACGTGTGTTCATCGGTTACGCACAAGGTTGGCTGGGTAAATCCCGCGACGAAGCGCTGCGTGAGCAGATCAGCACCGACCCGCACTCACCGAGGCAGTATCGTGTTAATGGTGTGGTCAGAAATATTCCGGAGTTTTACGAGGCTTTTGACGTGACCGAAACCGATGCGCTTTACCTGGCGCCGGAAGACCGCGTAAAAATCTGGTAGGTATCCCAATCGGTCGCGCCATGGATGGTCTTCCGTTCATGGCGCAGCCGGTGCGAATCGCTTGGGAACTCGTGTTATTGCGAATCAATGCCTGCGCCCGCGGCATACCGTTCGTACCCCAGGGCACCCTCTCGACCAATACTTGGTCTCACCTTGTCCTGAACAGCGCCGCTCTTGCGCGTCCTGCGCCCGCGGCATACCGTTCGTCCTGAACATAAAAACCCTGCCGGTTTTGGCCGGCAGGGTTAAAAATGGGTATCGGCTTGGGGGAAATAACCGAACCCTTGGCTCGCTTTAGGGCGCGAACCAGACTGCATCTAACAGTCACATAGTATGACC
>CALJWY010000186.1 GCA_937974465.1 uncultured Lysobacterales bacterium
GACCAAGCAACAGGCCCTGGATAAACTCCACAAATTCACACCCAAAATCGGCTATCCCGATAAGTGGATCGATTACAGCAAACTGGAAGTGGTCGAAGGCGACCTGATTGCGAATGTTAAAAACGGCGCAAACTTTGCCTACAACCGTGAAATCGACAAGCTCGACAAACCAGTCGATAAAACCGAGTGGGGCATGACTCCACAAACGGTCAACGCTTATTACAACCCGGTCTGGAATGAGATCGTTTTCCCGGCCTCAATCCTGCAGCCACCCTTCTTTAACGTGCATGCTGATGATGCAGTCAACTATGGTGGTATCGGCGCAGTAATCGGTCATGAGATTGGCCACGGCTTTGATGACTCGGGGCGTCGCTTCGATGGTGATGGCGTGTTACGTGACTGGTGGACCGAAGACGACACGGTCAAGTTTGATGAGCGCAAGAACGCACTGGCGGCCCAGTATGACGGTTATGAAGTTGTCGATGGCTTGACCATTAACGGCCAATTCACCTCGGGCGAGAATATCGGCGATCTTGGCGGTCTCAGCATTGCCTACCTGGCATATAAAATGTCCCTGCAAGGTGAACAGGCGCCGGTCATTGATGGATGGACTGGTGACCAGCGGTTTTTCCTCGGCTGGGCGCAGGTCTGGCGTTCGAAAGCACGCGATGCCGAAAGCAAACGACGTCTGACCGTGGACCCGCATTCACCACCAAAATTCCGTGCCAATGGCGCGGCAGTGAACGTACCTGCTTTCTACGCAGCCTTTGATGTCAAGGAAGGCGACGGCATGTATCTGCCACCGGAAGAACGGGTGAAAATCTGGTAGCCGGCGCACAATTCTGGTATCTGAAGACGGTCGCGTTTAGCGGCCGTTTTCATTTAAACCCGTTATATTTAAATATATATGCAGTTCTTGCGACCCTTTTGCCAACGGTGACGTCCTAGTAAATGATGATGGGATCAGGCTTTGACATAAATCTTGACGAGTTGACGCTTGCGGGCGCCAAACGTGGTGACCTGCACGCTTGTGAGAAAATCTATCGAAAGTTTCACAAGCCTGCGTATACCGTCGCTGTAAGGGTCTGCAATTGCCGGGAGTTGGCACAGGAAGTGACACAGGAAGCCTTCATAAGCGCCTTCAAGCGCATTCAACAGTTCAGGGGAGACTCACCTTTTTGGGGTTGGTTGAGGCGCGTCATCGTCAATCATGCAATCAGCGCGTTGCGCAAGGCACCCCGGCATGATGCCATAGAGTTCGAAGATTACATGGCCAGCAGTAATGGCGACCAGGAAGGCATGGGCCGCTGCATGGACCTCGAGCAGGCACTTGGTGCCTTGAGCGACGAAGACCGAATCGTGGTCTGGTTACATGATGTGGAAGGCTATAAGCACCGGGAAATCGCTCAAATGGTCGGTAAAACGGAGAGCTATTCCAAAACACGACTGAACCGGGCCAGGGCCAAACTGAGACTCCTGATTGAAGCCAATGATGAGCCCGTAACTGAAAATACGGCCTTAAACGCCCTCGCGTAAAGAGAAAGATATGAACGTAGACAAAGAATGGAAACAAACAAGCTCTGACCCCTTGGGTCTGGGCAACCTGGATGGCGTCGAGCCTGGCTATGATGGCTGGGCCGAGATTGAATCTGCACTGGATGCTCACCACAAGAGCAAGCGTAACAGGTTGCGGGCCGGTGGATGGCTGGCGGTTGCGGCAAGCCTGGTTCTGGTCGTGAATATCGTTCTGCAAACCAATGAAACCGAAGTTCCTGCCACTACACCAACCGACTTTGCGACGCCAGCGGGTAATCTTGCGTCAGTATCTGTGCAAGACAATATTTCGGCGTTGATTGGTTTATCCCAGAAAATGGAGGCGCAGGTGAAAAGTTTGCGCCAGGAAACGGGCTCCATGCCAGCTGAATCTGCCATTTACGTGGCCGAACTGGAAGACCTGATTGCACAGGTAGACAGCCAGCTGAGCCAAACACCCGGATCCATCGATCTTTGGGGGCAACGTGTCAACCTGATGCTGGATCTGGCCCAGATTTACCAGCAGCAATGGGAAATAGACTATGGCCGGATGGCATCACTTTGAATTGAAAACGAGGCACTGACAAATGAAATTACGCGACCTATTAATAGCACTGATCACCTCTCTGCTGCTCGGCTTCCACGCACCCGTGTCCGCCGGCACCAGTGAAGAGGAAGCTGAACAGGCTGCCAGGGCTGAATTACAGGCCCAACTGGAATCCGATTATAGAGAAGCGCTGACGCAGGTTGAAAAGCAACGGCGTGAAGCTGAGGCCACCATGGAAAAAGCCCGTGAGCAACTTGAGCAGGCTTCCGAGCAACAAAAGAGATCTGAGGAAGAAAAGACAAGAGCCCGTGCCGCCGAGAGCGCTGAGATGGCCAGGATGCACGAGGAACTTAGTCATGCACGCAGGGAACTTCAGCAAACCTCGCGCGAGATTGCCAGGGTGAACCGTGAAGTTGCCAGGGCACGCGCAAGCAGCGATTCCTCCAGTTATGGATACAGCACACAAGAGCGCCCAGTTCTGGGTGTAATCCTGGGCGAAGCCAATGAAGTTGGCGTAAAGATCCTGGGTGTGTCACCCGATGGCCCTGCAGAACGCGCCGGCATAGAACAAGGGGACTTCATCATCGCCCTGGGCGGACGTGTGCTCGCAGCAACTGATGAATCAGGTAACGCACTCAGTGGCCTCAATATCGCCCTTGAAGACATCAAAGCGGGTGAACCGGTCATCGTTTCGGTGGAACGTGATGACAAAACCATCGATTTATCGGTAGTTCCAGAGGTACGTGAACCCCTCGGCTGGCATACCATCACCCGCTTTCCCTCAGCACCGGAATCACCCGGCTCACCAGGCAGGGTGGTCACCGTGGA
>CALJWY010000187.1 GCA_937974465.1 uncultured Lysobacterales bacterium
TTGGTTTCAGCCTGTCGCCGTTGCTGTGGAAAAAGATCAAGCCGGGACTGTCCGCGGGCAGGGTTCAAAGCCCGGCGCTGCGCATGATCGTCGAGCGGGAACGCGAGATTGAAGCTTTCAATGCACAGGAATACTGGACCATTGAAGCCGATCTGCAAAAGGTCGAGCACGCCTTTACTGCCAACCTGGTGCGTCTGGATGGCGACAAATACCGTCAGTTCGATATTCAGGATGAAACCCGCGCCACCTCGGTGCGTGACCAGTTACTGGCCGATGCCAACGGCAAATTAAAAGCCGACAGGATCACCCGCAAAGAGCGCAAGCGACGTCCCGCCCCACCTTTTATTACCTCGACGCTGCAACAGGATGCGTCCCGCAAGCTAAGGTTTTCGGCCCAGAAGACCATGCGCACCGCGCAGACATTGTATGAAGGTGTCGAGATTGACGGCAACACCGAGGGTCTGATCACCTATATGCGTACCGATTCCGTCATGTTGTCCAATGACGCACTCGCTGACATTCGTGCGCAAATCACCAAACAGTTCGGCCAGGAATACCTGCCTGAGAAAGCCAACTACTACAAGACCAAGTCAAAAAATGCACAGGAAGCACATGAGGCTATCCGGCCAACTTCAGCGAGCCTGGTGCCGGACAAGGTCAAGGCTTACCTGAGCAATGACCAGTACCGTCTCTACGAGTTGATCTGGAAACGGACCCTGGCCTGCCAGATGTCACCGGCAAGAATGGACACCGTGGCAGTTGAGTTTGACTGTGGCAAGAGCGCCAGTTTTCGTGCCAATGGTTCCGTGATCACCTTTCCGGGCTTTCTCGCCGCCTACGAAGTTTCAAAGCCTGAAAGCGAGAAGAAAGCGGAGAGCCGTCTGCCAGATATGCAGGAAGGCGATGTCATCCAGCTAAATGGTATTCGCTCGGAACAGCATTTCACCGAGCCACCACCCCGGTACTCCGAGGCCAGCCTGGTCAAGGCCATGGAAGAGTATGGTATCGGCCGGCCATCGACCTATGCCTCAATCATGTCCACGCTGGTCAGGCGGCACTATACCGAGCTGGAAAACAGGCGCTTCAGACCCACAGATACCGGTCGTGTTGTCGAGCGTTTTCTTGAGAATCACTTTACCGAATACGTGGATTACGAGTTCACTGCCCGGCTTGAAGACGAGCTGGACGAAGTTTCCCGCGGTGAGCTGGACTGGATACCTTTATTGAGGGCATTCTGGAAACCTTTCCATACCCGTGTGGATCAGAAGATGGAGTCGGTTGACCCGCGTGACGCCAAGGGTACCCGTGTATTGGGAACTGATCCAAAATCCGGAAAACCCATTTCTGTTCGTGTGGGACGCTATGGGCCGCATGCCCAAATTGGTACCCGGGATGACGAAGAAAAACCTACATTCGCCGGCCTCAGGCACGGCCAGAGCCTGGAAACCATAACCCTGGAAGAGGCTCTTGAGCTGTTCAAGTTGCCGCGCGAACTGGGTGAAACACCGGAGGGCGAAGAAGTGGTCGCCGCAATCGGTCGTTTTGGCCCCTACATCCGCTATGGCAGCAAATTTGTCTCCCTGAAAGATGTTGATCCGCATGTTGTCACCCTGGAACATGCGCTGACCCTGATCGCCGAGAAGAAGGAATTTGACGCAAACCGCATTATCAAAACCTTTGCCGGCAGTGACATCGAGGTGCTGCAGGGTCGCTATGGCCCTTATATCACCGATGGCAACAAGAACGCCCGGATGCCCAAGGACCAGGAACCTGAATCGCTGACACAAGAAGAATGCGAGGCCTTGATTGCCGCCGCACCAGATCGCAAGCGTGGCAAAAAGAAAGTCGCAAAGAAAAAGGTCGCAAAGAAAAAAGCAAGTCGTAAAAAGACCGCAAAAAAGAAAAAGAAGACCAAGAAGAAAACCACCAAAAAGTGATGAGTTGACCCTCGAAATCAGTTTAAAGCATGGACAGTCAAGCACTACTGGATACCGCCGGCGCAGTTGATCAACTGCGTGCAGGCCATGTCATCGCTTACCCGACCGAAGCGGTATACGGGCTTGGCTGTGACCCGGCCAATGAATCGGCCATCCGCGCTCTTCTCGCCCTGAAAGGCCGTGCCGAGTCAGCCGGGTTTGTCCTCATTGCCAGTGAGTTTTCTCAGCTCTTGCCATGGATCGCCAAGCTGGATGATTCGCTCATAAACAGGGCGGCACAAACCTGGCCTGGCCCTGTCACCTGGTTATTCCCGCGTGCAGCGGGGGTACCGGACTACGTCGCGGGTAAGCATGAAACCATCGCTTTACGGATCACTGCGCACGAGCCCAGCCGCGCCTTATGCGAGGCATTCGGGTCTGCGCTGATTTCAACCAGCGCCAACCATACGTCCCACCAGCCGGCACGCAGCGTAGCAGAGGTTGAAGCATACTTCGGCGACCAACTGGGCGGAATACTGGCGGGTTCATTGGGTGGTTCAAATAATCCCAGCGAGATCCGTGACCTGGTCAGCGGCCGCATCATCAGGAAGGGCTAATGCCAATCGAACGAGTCAAAGACTACCTGCTACAACTGCAGGATAATATCTGTAAGCAACTTGAAATCGAGGATGGCAAGGGACGCTTCAAAGAGGAATTATGGGAACGTGAGGCCGGTGGTGGTGGCCGCACCCGGGTATTGGAGCAGGGAGATGTATTTGAACAGGCCGGGGTAAATTTTTCCCACGTTTTCGGAAGCCGTTTACCACCGTCTGCAACCGCGGCCAGGCCCGAACTGGAGGGGTGTAACTTCCAGGCGCTGGGCATATCGCTGGTGATTCATCCGCGTAATCCTCACGTTCCCACCAGTCATGCCAATGTACGTTTTTTTATTGCCAGCAAAGAGAGCGATGACCAGGCGGAGGATTCATCGATCTGGTGGTTTGGTGGTGGCTACGACCTGACACCCTATTATCCCGTCATGGAGGATGTCATCTCCTGGCATAGAACCGCAAAGCAAGCCTGTGACCCATTCGGCAGTGATGTTTACCCCCGATACAAGCAGTGGTGTGATGAATATTTCTACCTCAAACATCGAAATGAGACCCGCGGGGTTGGTGGATTGTTTTTTGATGACCTGAATGAAGGCGGGTTTGAGCGCTGTTTTGATTTCATGCAGCAAGTTGGAAACAGCTATCTAAACGCATACCTGCCCATCGTCAAACGCAGAAAGCACACAGAATACGGACAACGTGAACAGGATTTTCAGCGCTACCGGCGCGGTCGCTACGTGGAATTCAACCTGGTCTATGATCGCGGCACACTCTTCGGCCTGCAATCCGGTGGCCGCACAGAATCGATACTTA
>CALJWY010000188.1 GCA_937974465.1 uncultured Lysobacterales bacterium
TAACTCCAGGTACCAGCCGCAATATTCATTCCAGATGAATTCATACAGACGCTGGGCGGCGAGATCCATGCGGTAGGCATCAATTTGCACACTCACTTCCGTAATTGCCTGATCCAGCCGGGACATAATCCACAAGTCGGCTGAAGCTGTTGGTTTTACCGGTTTGATGGTTTGCTCAGCCGTGCTCATCAGGACGTAACGTGCAGCATTCCACAGCTTGTTACAGAAATTCCGGTTGCCCTCGATGCGGCCCATGTCAAAGCGAATATCACGACCGTTGGTGGCCAGCGCGGCAAATGTAAAGCGCAGCGCATCACAGCCAAATGCCGGTATGCCTGCAGGGAAGTCTTCGCGGGTTACTTTTTCAATCGCCGGGGCCATGTGCGGTTGCATCAGGCCGGTGGTTCTTTTCTTGACCAGTGGTTCCAGCTCAATACCATCTATCAAGTCGATAGGGTCAAGCACGTTACCCTTGGACTTGGACATTTTCTGACCATGTGAATCGCGGATAAGGCCGTGGATGTATACCTCCTTGAATGGTACGTCACCCATGAATTTCAGGCCCATCATGATCATTCGTGCAACCCAGAAAAATATGATGTCGAAGCCCGTTACCAGAACGCTGGTCGGGTAGTATTTGTCCAGCCGCGCGCTTTCATCCGGCCAGCCGAGTGTGCTGAAAGGCCATAGGGCTGACGAAAACCAGGTATCGAGCACATCTTCATCCTGCCTCAGCGGTACATCATCACCAAGATTGCTACGCTGACGGGCATCGGCTTCATCGAAGCCAACATGGATAGAACCATCGTCTGCATACCAGGCCGGGATTCGGTGTCCCCACCACAGTTGGCGGGAAATACACCAGTCTTCGATGCGGTGCATCCAGTCGAAATAGGTTTTGCTCCAGTTTTCCGGAACAAAACGGATGGCACCGGTCTCAACCGCCTCAATGGCAGGCTTGGCCAATGGTGCGATCTTCACATACCACTGGTCTGTCAGGTAGGGCTCCACGATGGCCCCGGACCTGTCACCGCGGGGAATCATCATCGTGTGCGTTTCAGTTTTTTCCAGCAACCCGTTGGCCTCGAGGTCGGCCACGATCTGTTTGCGTGCGACAAAACGGTCCATCCCACGGTAGGCTTCCGGTGATGCATCGTTGATGGTGGCATCGTCATTGAGCACATTGATGGTCGGCAATTGGTGACGTTTGCCCATATCGTAGTCATTGAAGTCATGGGCAGGGGTGATTTTCACGCAACCTGAACCAAACTCAATGTCGACGTAATTGTCGGCGATGACCTTGATGGTGCGACCAGTCAGGGGCAATTCAAGGTCAAGTCCCACCAGGTCGGTATAACGCGGGTCATCCGGGTTTACTGCAACTGCCGCATCACCCAGCATGGTTTCCGGCCGGGTGGTTGCAACCACGACATAACCTTTTCCATCAACCCTGGGATAACGTATGTGCCACAGGTGTCCGTTTTCTTCTTCCGAAATGACTTCCAGGTCAGACAGCGCTGTGTGTAACACCGGATCCCAGTTCACCAGGCGTTTGCCACGATAGATCAGTTTCTCGTTATACAACTCAACGAAAACCTTGGTGACAGCACGCGACAGATCTTCGTCCATCGTGAAGCGATCGTGTTCCCAGTCAACCGACGCACCCAGGCGCCGCATCTGTTTTGCAATCTGGCCGCCGGAACTGTCCTTCCACTTCCAGACCGCTTCGATAAATTTCTCACGACCGAGGTCATGGCGAGTGATGCCTTCCTCTCCAAGTCGGCGCTCAACCACCATCTGTGTCGCAATACCAGCGTGATCCATGCCGGTTTGCCATAAAGATGAATCACCCTTCATGCGATGAAAGCGTGTGAGGACATCCATGATGGTGTCCTGGAAAGCATGCCCCATGTGCAGGTTTCCGGTCACATTGGGTGGTGGCAACATGATGGAATAGGGCTGTGCCCCGTCGCTTGGGGAAAAATAACCCCGTTCTTCCCACTGCTGGTACCAACGCCCTTCGATGGCGTCAGGCTGGTAGCTCTTGTCCATTATTTTCTTATCTTCTGTTAAGGAGGTTCTGATTTATTCTGTGCGAAGTAGATTACGATTCAAAATTTTCAGATTCAAGGCGCCAATCGCAGGCAATAGCTGGCTATTGGCAAGATCGCACCAGGAGTAGGCGCATGAGGCGACGTAGAAGCTGGATATTCTGGATGTAAGATACGCGTTCATGAATTGGTCAGAGGCTCCTTTGGTTACTTGTTGAGTTCTTGTGTCCGGGGTGTAATTCCCTGGTTTCGGTAGGTTTTAAATTTAACCCTGGAGGATTCCCTTTCATCTGTGGCGTAGGGGACGATTTCCAATACCCGGCTGAATCTTTCTGGTTGTGGGACAGCCTCAGGGCCAAGGTTAATCACCACGTCAGCCGGATTCAAGCTGGAAAGCGTGCCAATATTGATCGGCGCCTTTTCAGACGTCTGGCTGCCCGCCAGCGCATGCGGCAGAAACCGTTCTCCAGGTTCGCTCCACATCAGTTCGTCCAGTTCACTGGCGGAAGCTTCAGACGGGGAGATAATGAAAACAGTCTGCTGTCTCTCCCATGTCATCAGCGCCAATCCACAGGCAACGCTGTTAGCGTTACTTGAACCCTCACCCAGCAGATAGAAGTCTATCTGGCAGGGTTCAGTGCGGGTGGTATCGGTTTCCAAGGTTCGAAAACAAACGGCCCGGGTCTCAGGCCTGGTCGATTAAAAACTGTGTGAGCATGCCAACAGGTCTGCCGCTCGAGCCCTCATCTCCACCCCATTTCCAGGTGCTGCCTGCACAGTCGATATGTGCCCAGCGTTGTCCCTCGGTGAAGCGGGATAAAAAGCAGCCCGCAGTGATGCTTCCGGCCGGCATACCGCCGACATTTTTCATGTCGGCAAAATTGGATTTGAGTTGTGGCTGGTAGTCATCCCAGAGCGGCAGGCGCCAGCCCCGGTCGACTGCTGTCTGGCCTGCTGCGAGCAACTCCTCTGCGAGGTCATCGTGCTTACTCATGATCGCGGAGGCATGATGTCCAAGCGCGATCACACAGGCGCCTGTCAAGGTTGCCACGTCGATCAATGCAAGCGGATTAAACCGTTGGCTGTAGGTCAATGCATCGCATAAAACGAGACGACCTTCCGCATCGGTATTGAGGACTTCAATGGTTTTGCCAGACATCGAGGTCAGGACATCACCCGGCCTGTAGGCGTTACCATCGGGCATGTTTTCAGCGGCTGCGACAACACATACCACGTTGATGGGTAGTTGCATATCGGCACATGCTTCAAATGCGCCAATGACGCTGGCCGCGCCACCCATATCAAATTTCATCTGTTCCATGTTCGGGCCGGGTTTCAACGAGATGCCGCCGGTATCAAAGGTGATGCCCTTGCCAACCAGTACGACCGGTTGACTGCTGTCGTCTTTGCCCTCGTATTTGAGTACGATCAGCCTTGGACCATTGACGCTTCCCTGGCCAACTGCCAGCAGGGCAAACATTTTCAGTTCAGCCATTTCGTCTTTGCCGAGGATTTCAACACTGACATTCTCATAACTGCCGGCTATCTCACGCGCCTGTTCAGCGAGGTAGGCGGGGGTGCATATATTCGGCGGCAGATCCCCCAGGTCCCGTGAACGATGGAAGCCCTTGGCCATGCCACTGGCCTCATCCAGCGAGGCTTGCATATCTGCACCGGCATGAAATGATACAGACTCCAGCGGTTTGCTATCGTCATCCTTGGGAGCCTTGGTGGCGGTATAACGATAATTGCTCCAGGCAATAGTGGTGGCGGCCTGGCGCAGGAGCCAGTGAGCGCTTTGTCCATCTGCTCCCAGGTCGTTCAAGCAGACATGGGCGCTGGTGACGGTGTGATTCCGCAAAAATTTGCCGGCGCTTTTACACACAGCGTCGTAGCGCACGCCGTCGAGTTTCCCGGCTTCACCACAACCCATGACCAGGATTCGTTGTGAGACAACACCATCCAGGCCATGCAAAAGCGTAGCGCTTTTCCAGTTGCTGTCGATATCACCGCTAGCGATTAGTTTCTGTAACGCGCCATTACTGGCCTTGTCGACAAGTTCTGCCGAGCCCTGTAATGCTGCGTCCGAGTGTATTCCTATGACCAGGCAAGCAGTATCAATCTTGTCGGCCGGTGTATTGTCGATTGCGAATTTCATCGTGTGAGTACCACTGTCCTTGTGCTTCTTCTGAATTTCAAAGTTTTTAAATTAGTCGGTGAGCTGATTAACACTGCATATGTAGTGCATCGGCATTAATCGTGCACTACACTTCATGCGAGCGAATTTGTCATTCTACAACGAATCGATCGTGAAGAACTAATATTGAGCATATTGCAAAAATACATTTTCCGTGAGTGGTTCTGGACATCGCTCGCTGTAAGCATCGTACTCATCATAGTTTTACTGGGTGCCTACCTGGGCGATATGCTCAATGATATTGCTGACGGTCGCATGCCCGCCGGCCTGATGAGCATGCAGTTACTGTTTCACATGCCTGAAACCCTGGGAAATATTTTGCCATTGGCCGGGTTTGTCGCCGTCATGTGGGGTTTGGGTCGTCTTTACCGGGACCAGGAGATGGCGGTCATGCGTTCCAGTGGATTTGGCTGGAAACAGCTACTGAAACCTTTGCTCACGCTGGTACTCCCG
>CALJWY010000189.1 GCA_937974465.1 uncultured Lysobacterales bacterium
ATCATGCAGGATATTCCACAGATTCCGGACTCCATTAAAGCGAGCCTCAACCGTTATCAGAATGTGCGTTCGGCCGGTTTCCTGGACTGGACAGAGGATAGTAAAGGAATTTATATCAGTACCCGTTTCGGAGATGTAAGCCAGGTGCATCGGGTTGATCATGCTGGCGGCGCCCGGCATCAAATGACCTTTTTTGATGAGCCGGTTGGCGGGCTTCAGCGTCAACCCGGGGGCAACTCGATGGTGTTCACCATGGATGCAGGGGGCAGCGAGTTTTCACAGATATTTTTGCTGGACCCCGCCAGCAGCGATGAAGCCGTCATGTTAACGGATGGACAGTCACGCAATGGGTCCGTGGTATGGGACAGGACAGGCGACTGGATAGCCTATCGAAGCACGCGGCGCAACGGCGCCTCCAACGACGTCTGGATGATGGACGTATCCAATTCAGAAACTGCGCGCATGGTATTGGAGTCGCCGGATGGCACCAACTGGAGTGCGTCCGATTTTTCTGCGGATAACCGCCAACTGTTAATTGGAAACTATGTTGGCAATGCCGATTCCAGGATTTACCTGCTGGATATAGCATCCGGCAACTTGCGTTTGCTGGCTGGTAATGCTGACAACCCCAGTTCGAATTTTCCGATTGCGTTTGACCACGATGGCAAGGGTTTCTGGTTTGTCACCGACGTCAATGGGGACTTTCGCCAATTGGCATGGCAGTCGTTGCAAGAAGGCTCCAGCCCGGTTGTCCTGACCGGCGATATTCCCTGGAACGTGGAAGGCGCCGATATCTCCGAAGACCGCCAGCGTGGTGTTTTTTCAGTCAACGCCGATGGGTTGTCACAGGTGTTTCTGCTCGATATGGTCAAGCGCGAATTTACCCCGGTGAAAAACATCCCCGTCGGCCTTGTGTACGGTTTGGAATTCAGCCCGGATGGCAGCAGGCTGGGTATGACTTTAAATACACCGAGCACACCCAGTGACAGTTTTGTTCTGAAGCTTGGCAGCAGTCCCCTGGAATATGGTGAATTGGTACGCTGGACATTTAGCGAAGTCGGTGGTCTGGACACCAATACTTTTGTAGAGCCTGAGCTGGTTCATTACCCGACTTTTGACAGTAACAACGGTGGTCCGGACTCCATACCCGCATGGGTTTACAAACCGGCCGGCGAGGGGCCCCATCCGGTTATTATCATTATTCATGGTGGTCCTGAAGGGCAGTCGCGGCCCTCGTTCAGCAGTACCTACCAGATGTGGTTGCAGAAACTGGGTGCGGTTTTGATACGACCCAATGTGCGCGGTTCCGCCGGTTACGGTAAGTACTATATGGGACTCGATAACGGCTTTAAGCGTGAAGACTCGGTCAAGGATATCGGTGCATTGCTTGACTGGATCGCCACTCAGCCCGATATGGACAGCGAACGGGTTGCGGTGTATGGCGGCAGTTATGGCGGTTACATGGTGCTGGCGAGTGCGGTTCACTACAGCGATCGCCTTAATGCAGCCGTGGATGTGGTTGGGATAAGCAATTTTGTGACCTTCCTTGAAAACACCCAGGACTACCGGCGTGATCTCAGGCGTGCCGAGTATGGTGACGAGCGTGATCCTGCAATGCGCAAACACCTGCAGGCCATCAGCCCCTTAAACCATGTTGATAAGATAAAGGTCCCCATGTTTGTCGTTCAGGGCCAAAACGATCCAAGGGTGCCGGTTACAGAGGCGATCCAGGTGGTTGATGCCCTTCGCGCACAAGGTGAATCAGTCTGGTATATGAACGCCCTGAATGAAGGCCATGGATACAGAAAGAAAGAAAACCGGGATGTCTACCAGCAAGCCACAATCATGTTCCTGCAGAAATACCTGGTGGGTGACGGGCAGTAAAACCTCATAGGCAGGGCTGAAGCCATTGCTTGCGGCTTCAGTCCCGCACAAAAGCAGTTAGCTCGGCTGGTGATTGAATCACCAGGTCAGGTTGCTGGCTCCAGCTTTCCGGCCGGGCACCGCTATGGGTAACAACAATCGAGGTTACCGTAGCGGCGGGCCCCAGCCGTTTGGCCAGGTCACGGCTGAAGATCACGTCGGCAATATGATCGCCAATATAGACAACTGACTGCCCGTTCGCCTGGCCAAATATTTCCTGCAGACATTGCACACCGCCGTGGGCGGCTGGCTTCTGCTCATGCTCAAGTAATCCTTCGTATCCAATCACAGAATTGAAATACCCACCGAGTCCATTGGCATCAAGCACCCGGCTTATGTTGCGGGTAGAGTTGGCAGAGCAAATACCCTGCGGTACGGACGCAAGCGCCTGCACTGTGCTTGCTACGTGTTCAAACAGGGTGACCTCGGTTTCGTCCAGCATTTGGTGGCCATCCCACATCGGGCCCGCTTCTTCAATCTCGGCATCGTTCATACCAAAAAAATCGCGGTAGAGTTCACGCCAGTGTTCCGCTGCGTGATTTGCCACATGATAGGCCGATTCACTTTGCAGGCAAGAGGGCAGGTTAGCGCCGGTTAGCCGAGGGGCGACCTTTGCCAGGATCTGCTTGGTAATCGCTATGTTTTTGGCTGCAGAATTCGCCAGTGTGCCATCGAAATCCCACAAGACTGCATCTATGGTTTGATTTTTTTTGATCTGGATCATGGTTTTAACAGGTGTTGATTAATTTATTTCGATGCCATCACAATCAGGGTGTATATTGTAATATGTTAATACACGGAGCCAGCAGTTGTTCCAGGCAAAAGAGTCAAGCTGGCCAACATCCGAACACGGAGATTAAAACATGAAAACCCTGAATTCTCTCTCAGTGCTGCTGCTGGCAATGATATTTTCAGCCCAGGCGATCGCCAAAGATACCCTCTATAAACCTTTTGTCAATGCATCGGCAGGCCCGGGTACATTGGCAGAACAGACTGCTGCAACAGTTGCGGCACTCGAAGGAGCAGGCTTTGAAGTTGTGGGTCAATATTCTCCTCTCGACGACACCAATATCATCGTTGTCACCAATGACGACTTAAAAAAGGTTGCATCGATGTCAGATCGTGGTGGCTATGCCGCCGGCCAGCGTGTCAGCGTGACTGAGACCGATGGCAATGTCGAGGTCTCATTTATCAACCCCGTTTATATCCAGTATGCCTACCGGCTTGAAGGTGATTTGGCCCCGGTTTCTGAAGCGCTTTCAGAGGGTCTTGGAAACACCGGCACCTGTGGTGGTGGCGATAAGAAAATGACCGCCAAGAAACTCGGCAAATACCATTACATGATGGGTATGCAATATTTTGACGATCCCTCAGAGTTGGGTGAGTTTGAATCGTATGAAGCAGCAGTCGCTGCCGTGGAAGCCGGCCTGGCCGTTGAGGGCGACAGCCTCAGCCAGGTTTACCGCATCGACATTCCGGGTAAAGAGCAGACCGTTTTCGGTGTTGGCATGAAAATGACCAACGAAGATGAAATGGATCTTGATTCAGCCTTCCAGATGAGTATCGTCGATTTTGAAGGCTGCAAGAAACGTGCTTACTTTCCTTACGAAGTACTGGTTAACGGCAAAGAGGTTGAGGCCCTGCACATGCGTTTCCGCATGGCCGTACATTTTCCCAATCTCAGCATGATGGGACAGCACGGTTTCACAAAACTGATATCGGCCCCGGGTGCGATTGAAAAGGCACTGGAGAAAATGGTCGGCGCTGAATAACTTAATAGGTTTTGCGTCGCAAGAGGCCGGATTTTAATCCGGCCTTTTGTTTTCTAATGACTTGCTGTGCCCCAGTAGTTAAATGAAGCCGGTTTCCAGCCTGGCAGGTACATGGTTTGTAAATCACTGCATTTGAAACCGGATCGCTTTAACAAGTCGGGAATGGGCCGATCGAGGTTGCAGCCCCCGGAAAACTTTTTCCAGACCGGGTTCAGACGGTTTTGCCAACGCCGCACGCTTTCATCCGGCGCCACGCCATGCTCGCAGAAGATCAGCTTGCCGCCGGGCTTTAAAACACGCCCGATTTCGTCCAGCGCTGCCTCAGTTTCGGGAATCGTGCACAGCGTATAGGTCATCACGACCGTGTCCACGCAATTGTTCTCCAACGGAATGGATTCTGCACCTGACTGGATAAACTCAGCATCCAGGTGATGCTGCCTGGCATTTTTCTGCGCGATCGCCCACATCTCGGCTGAAGGCTCCAAGCCCCAGATGTGGCTAACTCTTGTTACATCATAAAACGGCATATTGAGACCGCTACCAATACCGATCTCCAACACCTGTCCCTGTGCCAATGGCACAACCTTTTCGCGTTGTCGCATGGTCGGTTTCTGGCCACAGACACTATGAACCAGTTTTGGCAGTATGTGTTTGCTATAAATACCCATCAATACGGAACGTTTTTTGCGGGTCTTAGCCGGTCACTTTTCGAAGCAGGGCACGGCCGACAAAACGGGCCTTATTGGCCAGGCTGAAGCGGTCCAGGTTGGTCTTTACAATTCCCTTGGTGAAGCGGGTGCGCTTGGAATAATCTATATTCACATCGACGATGACCGGTTTGTTTTGGTCCGCCATCGCAATTGCTCTTTGTATTCCTTCTTTACAGTCGGAATTGTTTTCAATGCTGACGAATCCGCAACCCGTGGCATCTGCAACGCCGGAGATGTTTACCTTGTGCAGCACTGAGCAGGTTTTCCGGTTGTAGGGGATTTCCTGGGCCTGTGAAATCTGTGAAAGCTCGCCATCGTTGAATACAAAAAAGATACCTCCCAGTGCCAGTGTTGCGGCGGTGAGGGTCTCCATGCAGGTCATCAGGAATGCGCCATCGCCGATAATTCCAACCACCTGCTGTTCCGGGTTCGCCAGCTTTGCGGCAGTAACGGCGGGCGTACAATATCCCATGCAGTTGAAGTCGGTGGGAGAGATGAACCCTCTTGCCCTGTGGATCGGCATCAATTCGGCAGTCAAGAATGTGTGGTTGCCATCGTCAACGACAACGATTGCATCGTCATCAAGTTGCTGGCGTAATTCGGCAAAAAAGCGGCCGGGGTTAACCCGGTCTCCACTGTCGTGCGCGAGCCATTCCTGCTGGTAGGCTGTCTTGTCTTTTTTTATCATTGACTGCAAGGCGCCATCGTCTGACTTGGCTTCGCCAAGCTCAAGCAATGCCTGGTAAAGGGCTGCCAGCACCAGCCTGGAATCCCCCTCAATAGTTACGCTTGCGGGGTAGTTGGCGTTGAAAACACTGGCGTTGATATCCGTGTGGATCAGGTTTGCCGGGGGTTCAACACCATAGCTGGCTGTACCGATTTCGCTGAAGCGGGTGCCGACTGCCAGCATGCAATCACAATGCTTGAACGCGTTTTCAGCCGCTGGAACGGCGGCCTGTCCAAAGCTCATGCCGGTATGCAATGGATGGTTGGCGGGGAAGGAACTGAGACCTTGCAGGGTTGTTGAGACCGGTGCATTCAGGAATTCAGCAATGCTGATACTCAATTCGCTTGCATCAACGGCGCCCCAGCCGAGAAATAAGCCCGGCTTTTTAGCGTCGTATAGCTGTCGCGCTGCCCGCTTGATGGCATCCGCATCAAGTGCGGAAGTGTCCTGCCCGGGCTCAAAGGCGGGGGTTCCGGAAACCTCGCCGGGAAACAGTTGCAGGTTCACCGGGACTTCGACAAATACCGGCCCCGGCTCGCCATGGTTGGCTATTCGGTAAGCCTCGTATATGGTCGGGATGATATCTTCATGTGTTTCAATTTTATAGGTTTTCTTGGTGATGGGGGCAAGCAGTGCGTGCTGGTCAATGTCATGCAGCTGGTATTTTTTATCGACATCTGTGCGGATACCGCCGGAGACAATCAACATGGGAATACCATCGAGAAATGCTTCACCAATACCGCTGGCCGCATGTGTAACACCGGCTGCCGGAACGATCAGCAAGGTACCCGTGTGATCGGATGTGCGGCTGATGGCATCCGCCATGAACGCGGCTCCGCCTTCGTGGGTAACGAGCACGGGCTGGATCTGTTCGGATTTATTCAGTTCATCATAGGTTTCAGTGTTGTGGACACCCGGTATGCCAAAGGTGTACCTGACACCAACTTGCTCCAATGCGTAGCGAACTAACCATGCGCCTGTTTTCTTCATGATGTTCTCTTTGAAATCCTTTGCTGTTTATGGGGTTAAGGTTTGGCCGGTGATCGAGCGTACCGCCATCCTGGCATTTAAAATACAGTTTGATATAAATGTGCCTTCGAGTGATTTCAGGCCGCTGATTCCACCACCACCGAAGCCCGCCGCTTCACCGGCAGCATACAGCCCCGTAATCGGTGTGCCATCTGCAGAGAGCACACGGCTTTGCAGGTCGGTTTGTATTCCACCCATGGATTTGCGGCTGACAATGAACTCGCGAAAGGCAACCAGGGGCATGGCTTTCGGGTCGAGTATCTTGCGGAAATTACAGGTACGTGAGCGGTCACCGCGCCATTTCCTGACCTCTGCGATACGCCTGAGCTGCTCATCACCGGAAGTTTGCGCACCGCCGGCAATCTGTGCATCGTAGCGCTCGATGGATTGCCGGATGTGGTCAAGTTCGACATGACCCTTGCCCACCGTAGCGCTGTTGGCATTGAGGTGATTCATCTTCTCCACCAACTCCTCCAGGCTGTCTGCCACCACAACGTCCTCGCACTCATTGACGAGGTAATC
>CALJWY010000190.1 GCA_937974465.1 uncultured Lysobacterales bacterium
GCGGAGCGTGTACTTCATGGCAGCTTGCGCAGGCCACGTCTTCTTCCTCGTGTGTGCTGCCTGGCCAATTTATGTGGGTGCCTTCGTTATGGCATGCGAGGCAAATTTCATTTTGCTTAACCGCTGGTGTCTTGCTGTTAAAGGTCACACCTGGAAGCAGGCGTGAACCGTCTTTCTGCTTTTTACGATGGGAGTCGCTGGGGCCGTGGCAGGTTTCGCAATCATGGCGGCCATCTGCAAAGGGTGAATCGGGCGAGTCGCTGATGCCCATCGGGCCCAGAAACACTTCGTGAGCCGCCTTGTCCCTGCCCTCTCGGTGACAACTCATACATGAATTGGCGCCCTTTGAATATTTAGCCTCTGCCACGGGATCGCTGGCCTCGTCTGCAAGCGTTGCCCCGGTGAAAAAGAAAAAAATAATCAGTAGCAGGAAACTGTTTACCAAGGGTAATTCAATCCGTCGCTTCGGATTTTTAATCATGACCATGCATACTCCCTTTTTATGTGCAGATTTTGAGGTTAAGACGTGTATATTCCTGACCGCAAAACCGGGGTACCGACGGTGTTTCCAGGTACCCGTTAGCAAGTATATTAAGCTAGCCTAATATGTTTGTTACAAGCAGTGATTGACTCAAGTCAACCATAGCCTTATTAAGGGCTGACAATAACCCATATTCTAGTTGTTCTTTGCACCTTGTTCGATCCATGAACGAATCGTATCAATATCTTGTTTCGGAATCGATTTCTGCCCATGCGGCATGCTGATAGACGGGTCAGCCCGACCCTCGATGAGGACCAGCAGATTACTGCCTTCTGTATCGCCGGCAATTATCATCGGTCCAAAGTTGGTGCCTTTCATAAGGCCTTCATAAGCAGACATATCAAGGCCACTTGCCACTGTTCCCGGACCGCCTGCCTGGTGGCATTCGATACAGTTCTTGTCGAGTATGGGTTTCACATCCTGAGAATAGCTGACTGTCGGTTCGCTGTTGCATGCGGTCATCACCAACGGAAGCAGGCCCAACATAAATAACTTTCCGAAATTTTTATTAATCATTTTCATAAATTTCTTCCTTAACCAAGGCACAAACCTGTATCCGGAATTGTAACCGATCAGTTCTGCTACAAAATTACGCGCTCGACGATATTCCTTTCATGACATATGTCAACATAACTCAATTTATTAGGACAAAAGTGCATAAAAAAGAGTTAAATTCCATATCAGAATTATAATGGATTTTTACTTGAATCTGACTCATAACCTCGGATACTGAAATATGAAAATAAGTATAGTTGGTGCCGGCATTTCCGGACTCGCCACTGCCCAGGCGATTCTAAGCAGAAAACCAGACACCGACATCACCATATTTGAGGCCGACCAGCGCATCGGCGGCAAGGTGTGGACAGAGGTAAGTCCCGAAGGATACCTGTGTGAAGGCGGGGTAAATGGATTCCTGGATAAAATCCCAAGAACCCTTGAACTCTGCAAGGAGGTTGGCGTAACAACACTGCCAGCCGATGCTTCCGCACAGAAACGCTATGTCTATAGCCGCGCTGAATTGCACCAACTGCCTGAAAAACCACCCCAGTTTTTAACATCCCGCCTATTAACCGTGCCGGGCCGGTTGCGGGTGATCTATGAAATGATCGCAGGTGGCACCGACCTGGATGACGAAACCCTGGCCCAGTTTGCTACCCGCCGGCTTGGCAAAGAAGCATATGAACGCCTGATCGACCCGATGGCTTCGGGTGTATTTGCCGGTGATGCCAGCAAACTTAGCCTGAAGAGCTGCTTCCCACGAATACATGAAATTGAAACCGAGTATGGCAGCCTGATCCGTGGTCTGATCAAGTTGCAGGCAAAAGCCAAAAAAGAAGGTGCCAAGAACAAACCGGGACCAGGACCGGGCGGCATACTGACATCATTTGATGGTGGCATGAGTGCCCTGACAGACAAGCTCGCCAGTCAATTGGGTTCAAGAATTCGCATCGCCACCGCTGTGCAGGATATCAGCCGCAGCGGCAACCGCTACCAATTGCACCTGCAGGATGGGCAGGTTGAAGAAAGTGACCAGCTCATATTGGCTGCACCAGCCCATGCCCAGGCCAGAATGTTGCAGAGTTTGAGTCCCGATCTAACCGGTCTGCTTGAGGCAATACCCTACCCCGCCCTCTCGATCTGTTGTTTTGGGTATCGCAAGGAGCGGGTGGGCAACGTGCTTGACGGGTTCGGCTTCCTGGTCCCGTCAAAAGAACAGCGGGCGGTGCTCGGCACAATTGTGGATTCCAATGTATTTACCGGGCGCGCACCCGAGGGCTCGATTCTGTTGCGCTCGATGGTGGGTGGGGCAAGAACTCCTGAATTAGCCCTTTTGCCCGACGAGCAACTGATTGACCGCGTGCGATCCGACTTGCGGGATATCCTGGGGCTCGATTCGGAGCCTGACTTCATACGTATTTTCCGTCACGAAAGAGCCATTCCACAGTACATAACCGGACACGCTGCCAGGCTGGAAGCCATCGAAGGACATTTAAAAACGCATCCTGGACTGATTCTGACCGGTAATGCTTTTAAGGGCGTGAGCCTGAATGACTGCGTGGTTAACGCCTGGAAAACAGGCCAGGCACTTTTCCCCCAATCAGCAAAGGGTGAAACTGGTTGATTGAATCGAGAAACAGTCTGAAGTTCAAAGTCGGGGCCTATGTCATCATTGCGCTGACCTTGACCGTGTTGGTCTTCGCCCTGGTATTGGTGCAGAACAACAGGGAAGAATTGCTGAAACAGGTGATCAATAACAGCGCCCAGTTGTCCAGGGTAGTCATGAGTAGCACGCGCTTCGCCATGCATCAGAATAAACCGTCGCAGGTTGCCCAGATCATCAGCGACGTGGCCGCTCAACCGGAAATTGAGAAAGTCAGGATTCTGAGCAAGAGTGGCATCGTCATGCATTCATCTCAATCGGATGAAATCGGTCACCAGATCGACCAGGAAGCCGAAGCCTGCCTGGCCTGCCATTTGGATGAAAAATCGCGTTTGGAAAGCCCGCGGATAGGCAGGTCGCGTTTTTTCAACAGCCCGGATGGGAGACGGATGCTCGGCGCCACGGCGGTGATTCACAATGAACCCACATGTGTCGGCAGCGGTTGCCACGGGAATCAGGTAGAACAGCCTGTGCTGGGCGTCCTGGATATCGTTACGCCGCTGGAAGAGATAGAACACACGCTGCGTTCGAACACATATACGGTATTTGGCCTGTCTTTGGGTTTTATCCTGCTGGCGGGTTTTCTTGTCAGTTTCCTGGTACGCCGGGTAATTTACCTACCGCTCCTCGACCTCGAAAAAGGTGCAGAAAGGTTGGCGGGAGGAGACCTGGATAACAAGATTCCGGTACGTAGCAAAGATGAATTTGGCCAACTGGCCGCCTCCTTCAATAGCATGACCGACGCATTGCGCGCTTCACACGTGGACCTGGAAAACTGGGGACACACACTGGAACAGAAAGTTAAAGAAGCCAGGCGCGAACTGGAAATAGCCCACACCGAGACCGCGAGAAGTGAAAAACTCGCCTCGGTCGGTCTGCTGGCCGCCGGTATCGCGCATGAACTCAATAATCCCCTGACCGGCGTACTGACATTCGCCTACCTGGTCAGAAAGAATCTCCCTGATGACAGCCGCGATGCCGAGGACCTTGATCTCGTGATAAGTGAAACCAAGCGATGCGCGGGCATCATTCGCAGATTGCTTGATTTTTCCAGGGAGAAAACACCGGAAAAAGCCTATGGTGACCTAAATGCCATCATCCGGGACGCCGTGCAACTGATCGAACAGCCGGCCCAACTTGAGAATATCGAGATCATTACAGATCTTGACGAGGACTTGCCATTGATATGGCTGGACGAAAACCTCATCAAGCAGGTGATGATGAATATGCTGGTGAATGCACGACATGCCATTAGTGATGGTGGCACCGTGACGATTAAAACCCGTGAGTGTGACGCCAGCAATTGCCCGAAACCGGTGACCACCACAGGGCGCATGGTTGAAATAACAATAACTGACACCGGGTGCGGGATTTCGCCCGATGATCTGAAGAAAATTTTCGATCCTTTCTTTACCACCAAGGGTGTCGGCAGAGGCACCGGCCTGGGTTTATCCGTAAGTCACGGCACCATTGTCGCACACCGTGGCGCCATTGATGTGGAAAGCGAATTGGGTAAAGGAACGTCGTTTCATATTTACCTGGCAATAGCCAGGAGTGATGACCAGGGGTTTGAGGCATGAAAAAGCGGATATTAATTGCAGATGATGAAGATGTCGTCATCCGGAGTTGCCTGCGGATTCTTCCTGACGATCTATACCAGATAGAGACTGCGCGAAATGGTCTTGAAGCCATCGAGATGGTCGCTGAAAACGACTATGACATGCTCATCCTCGACATCATGATGCCAAAATTGACCGGCATGGAAGTACTCCAGCGCGTCAAGGAAACGCACCCGGACATCGATGTGATCATGATCACGGGTTTGAACCAGATTGACACGGCTGTGAAGGCCATGAAGCTGGGTGCCTTCGACTACCTGCCCAAGCCATTCGATCCTGATGAGCTGGAAATGGTGGTCACGCGGGCGTTCGAACGCCGGAAACTGCTGCAGGAAAACGTCCATCTCAAGAATGAAGTCAGTGCCCGTTACAGTTTTGAAAACATCATCGGCTCCAGTCCGCCAATGCAAAATGTTTACCGGCTGGTAGCACGCTGCGCGCCAACCAACAGCACCGTCATGGTGCGTGGCGAAAGCGGTACAGGTAAGGAATTGATTGCGCGCGCGATTCATTTCAACAGTCTGCGCAAGGAGCAACCTTTCATCACGGTCGATTGTGCTTCCCTGAGTGAAAACCTGCTCGAAAGTGAGCTATTCGGGCATGTGAAAGGTTCATTCACGGGTGCTGTAGCAAATAAGAAAGGCTTATTGGAGCAGGCGAACGGCGGAACTTTGTTCCTGGACGAGATCGGAAATATCTCCATGTCCACCCAGGCCAAGCTGTTACGTTTCATCGAGGAGCGGGAGTTCAAAGCCGTTGGTGATACCCAGACCAAGACCGTTAATATCAGGCTGATAACAGCAACCAACAAGGACCTGGAAGCCATGGTTAGCGAGGGCGTTTTCCGGGATGACCTCTATTACCGAATCAATATCTTCCCAATTGAAATTCCAGCATTAAGGGAACGGCGCGATGATATTCCTGCTCTCGCTTTTCATTTCCTGAATCAGTTCAGTAAAGAAATGGATCGCCAGGTCAAAGAGTTTTCCGCGGGAGCCATGAACCTGCTAATGAACCATGACTGGCCCGGAAATGTGCGCGAACTTGAAAATGTGGTCCACCGCGCGGTTATCCTGACCAGCGATGACATCATTCGGCAGGCGCACCTGGTTAACATCCTGGAGATGCAGCCACTCGGTGACGTGGATATACCCAGGACCAGTGAAGAGCTGAAAAGCATCAAGAAAATCACCCGTCAGAAATCGGTCGAAAATGTCGAAAAACTTTTTGTCCTCGGCGCCCTGAAAAGAAACGGCTGGAGTGTCACCGCAGCTGCAGAGGAAACCGGTATGCTGCGCCCCAACCTGCAGGCTTTGATGAAAAAATACGATATCAGAATCCGCACAGCAGCCCCCG
>CALJWY010000191.1 GCA_937974465.1 uncultured Lysobacterales bacterium
GCGGCCTGCAAAGCCGTCTACGCCGGTTCGATTCCGACCCTGGCCTCCAATTTAAGGGGCATTGAGCCCATTAAATTGAGTCGAGGGGAAATCACCAGCACGAAGCACCTTTTCTCTATTGACTTAGTTATCACGGATTAACAGCGTGCGTTGTTTTTTACTGCTGTGGTTCGCTGCGCCGGTTAGAGTGTTGCTTCACATCCCTGTGAAGCACCCTGCGGGTGCACTGCGTGCGACCAAATCCGATCCCGTCGGATTTGTGTTGATCAGATCCCTGTGAAGCACTCTGTGGGCCAGGACTTCGAAGTGATTGGGGGAAAGGTATAAATTGAACTTGTGCCTCTGGAACCTTATCCTCTGCACATGTTCCAAGTGATCTCTGAAACCCGGTGGAAAGCAATTTGAGGAATACAACTGAAATCCGCATCGGCGGCCGTCATCTAGTTGCTTCGTTGCTGGTTTCATTTTTAGCCATCACATTGCTGCTGACAAGTGGTTGTGCAGGCACGGCCAAGGGCAAGAACACATCGGTTTTCTCCAGCCTTGAGCGTGAAGAAATGTCCAGGCCGGAAACGTCCAGGGCTTCGGCTCTGGTGATAATCCGCTATCCAGCCCTGATTCACGCGAATGCGGAAAATTTTTACGTCAGTTCTTTTGCGATCAATGCGATTGGCGGTGATGTGCCATATGGTGTTCACAGCAACCGGCAGACCTCCCGGGTGGCGCAGTCGGTAATTGAAAAATCAAGCTACTATGCGATGTCGCTGTACCGTGAATTGAAAAGTATTTTGCCTGAGCACACGGTACTGTTGTCACCCCATATCATCGACTGGGACAAGCAGCGAAACCTCTATAGCCGACCGATACTGGGTGCTGAGCAAATTCCCAGTGTTCTGACCATTGATTTCAATATCTACTCTTTTCCGGACGTCAACGAGTTGATGAATTCACCACCTGTGACATTCGGTGACCTTGTAACCCCGATGGTGGTAATCAAGAGTAGCCGTTGGGTACAGCCCTCTCTGGGTGGTTTGTTGGTGTCCAGTCCGCAGTTCATGAGTTCCGTATGGCGCCAGGTGAGCGGGGAAACGGAGCAAAGGCTTCGCTCGCGTCTTGATGATCAGCCGCAGACTTTTGAATCTTCACTTGGTTTCGTTTCCTATTTGGGTGAAAGGGATGAAGCCGAACTGCCGTTGCCGCTCAAGGGAAATACGCAAGGGGATCAACAGGTCGCAGCGATAGAACGTTACGCCGTTGAAAAAATCCAGATGAATGGTGAGGTGATCTCCGCCCTGGGAGATGATTCGTCGGTCGATCCATTCGTGAGTGGCTTTGTCCAGGGTGCCAGCACGCGAATTGTGGACATTCTCAATTCGCTCGATCATGACAAGGCGACATTTTTTGACCGCCAGGCTGCGCTTGAAAGATTTGATCCGGAATTGGCGAAGGTATTTTTTGTTCAATCAGAGGATGAGAGCGTGAGAGCGCGCTTGCAACTGGCCGAAGCTCTGGTTGGAGCGGAAAGGGAATTTCTGGCCGCACAGTCCGATAGTATTTATGACGGCACCTACCATGGGAATTATGGGGCCAAGATGCGCAAGATTATATCTTCCGAATACCGGATGTTGGAGCAACGCAGGCAATTGGCGCGAAAACAGAACATCACCACCGCAGTAGCAGTCGTGGCGCTGGCCGGTTCGGTATACGGCGCCGTCGCTTCGACTGCAGCAAGCACTGCCGCAGTAACGGCTGCTTCCGGTGCTGCACTGGCGGGTTCAGGCTGGGCAATGCACAAGACACTTGAGACCAAAACCGAGTCAAAGGAAGTTCACCGCTATTTTCTCGCCCGCATGGCTCCGGCTTTTGACCGGCAGATGTCGGTACAAATGGAGTGGCTCGAATCCAAGGAGTTGATCACCGCACGTGGTTTTGCCGAGTTCAGAAACAAGACGCTCAGCCTCTACCAGTCCCGAGTCCGGTCAATGCAGATCAATGCTGAACCCCGTTGCCAGTTCATGCACCCGGAATTTAACCAGCCGGGTCGCTGGTATGGGGTATGCGCAAATGGCAAGGCTTCGGGGCGCGGCTATGGCCTGGTGATCAATGAGCGGGGCGATACGCTTGAGTTTATCGGTACTGCCCGCAATGGACTTGCTTCGGGATCTGGCGGCATGATTATCCAGCGCAGCAAGCAATTAGGCGCCATTTACTATGAGGGTCAGTTCAGTAATGGCTTGCCAGATGGTGTTGTGCGTATCGAGCAGGCCGGGCTTGCGCCCCGCCTGAGAACATTCAAGGCGGGTGTCGATGTCGGCAAGGCCAAATCCACAAAGTTACAGAGCTTGAAGTTTGCCCAGTCAGCAACAGAGAGCAACCAGGTAGTGCCATGATTTCCCAATTCAAGAATTGGACCCTGGTCACGTTTCTCCTGTTGCTCGTGACCGGTAATGCCGCCGGCAACACAATTTTTGGTGAATTGGAAAGCCTCCCGCCGGGCGAGCAGTATCGCCAACTTAGCCTGATCACGTTAATTGCCGGTAGCGCAGACCCGGCCCTACTGGATTCAATCACGCCTCAAAATATCGAAAGTGGGGGCAGGGCGGCACCAGAGCTCCGTCCCGACGATTACAAAACGCCACTGGTTCGTATTGTTGACCAGAAGACCATGCTTGACGGCGCGGCATTTCTTTTGCGTTTTGCCCAGGAGTCGGAGGAGGATATTCGCGCCAGCCTGGTAGCGATCAATACCCACAATCCCGTTTTGATCAGCATGGTGGACATGAATGCCATCACCGAAGACGCCATCATTATTCGCAATGCAATTGCAGATGCCATAGGCTTCTCAACCCTGGCAGAAGATGAGGAGTTGGCCGCCCACCTGCAAGCCTACCGAACCCGTACGATCCGAATTAGAAATGTCATGGAATATGAACTGTTTGATAAGGAACTTGCTCGTCTGACTGAAGAGGCAATCGTTTCGGTTGGGGGCAAACTAGACGCCTATCAGCGGATGTTTGATGAGGAAGTGGACTCAAAAGAATTCGATCGGCAATTTGATGCCGCTGATTATATTTACAACCGAACTGAAAAGTTCGATATCAAGGCTGGCAAGTTAACCGAAGAAATCATGAAAAACGTGATACTTTCACAAAGTCAGCAGATCAATTAGCCATTTTATGGCCGCACCCGGCTCCTCCCGCCGACGGGTGTAGCCGACCTCAATTCAGTCGCTGGTCCATCTCGCGTAATCCCTGCCTGCACTGATAATTGCATGCGGCAGGTCCTTCATGAGTTTGCAGAACTCATCGCCATGCAGATGGATCAGGTTTTCATGATCGCCCGCTTCGATATAAATTTCCGA
>CALJWY010000192.1 GCA_937974465.1 uncultured Lysobacterales bacterium
GACGGCAGCTTCGAATACCCCATCCCATCCGGCTCCTTCCCAGCCCGCAACATGCGTACAATTTCTCCACTCGCCAGATCCACTTGCGTAATAACATCAGCATTGGCATGTGCCACGAAGGCGTGGTCACCGTGGTGATCAACCACCACTCCGATTGGCACCGAGCTATCGCCAAATCGATCCCCGAATAGCCGTCCCTCGGCATCCATGCTGTTGAAATCGAATGACACGGTGCGAGTTTCCTTAAACGTGGCGGCATCATAAATTGCCAATTCGCCGGCCCTGGCCCTGGTGACCAGGATCTGGCCTTTGGGCGTTGCCGTGGCCCGGATCGGGAAGCCTTTTGATGGAATCTCTTTAACTGGCTGGAAGGTTTCGCCATCAAGAATGGTCAGTGTGTCATCGGCCCGGTTGGTCACCCAGATGTGTCCATTGAGTGGTGAAACAGTGATGCCTTCTGCACCTTTACCGGTCGCGATGATTTTGAGCAACTTGCCGGTTCCCACATCCATTGCGGTCACTGAACCCGAACCCATGTTGCTGGTATAGGCGCGCCGCCCGTCCGGGGCGAGGGCAACCATGTGAGATGTTTGCTGATCTGTTCCAATCGACTTGCTGACCGCACCACTTTTAATGTCGACCACGATCAGTGCCTCGTTGGCCTCCACGGTGATCGCCGCTGTCTCATTATCGATCCATTCCACGCCGTGGGGCGCGCGGTATTCACCCAGGTCGATGGTCTTTACCACCTTGGCGCCTGGAATATCGATGAGTGTAAGGGTATGTCCCGATTGTCCACGCCCGCCATAATTGGTGACCAGGCCGAATTTGCCGTTTGGGGAGATGCCGACCTCGTGTGGGCCTTCACCAGTGGCAAGCGTGGCGATGACTTCGCCGCTTTCCAGGTTGATCAACGATGCCGTTGCTTCCGCCTTGTTGGCCACGACCAGGGTTGCGCCCGATGCGGTGGCAGGTATTGAAATGATGGCGACGAGGATCAGTGCGATCCTTACCAGGTTGCCGGGGTAGATGTGCTTGTTCATGGGGGGTCCTTGGTTGACTCAATCGATATGGTAAATATTAATCAATATTTGCTTGTATTGCTGTTTTGGCCAGCGTTCAGGATGTTTCTGGTGATTAGATGAGGATACGTCAAATCAAGAACACTGGTCTGCGGTTTCTTACAACAATATGAGCAAATCCCTGATTTAGCGTATATTAGTATCATCGTAAGCTCTGTTTATGCCTGCGATATTGAGAATTGGTCCATTTCGGTTTTTCTTTTATAGCAATGAAGATGGTGAACCGGTACACATTCATGTTCAAAGAGATAAAATGTTAGCAAAGTTCTGGTTGGCTTCTGTCAGTTTGGCAAGTTCGACAAGATTTCCACCAAGGGAATTGAGAAAGCTGGAATTATTGGTAATCAAGAACAGAGAGTTATTCTTGGAGGCTTGGAATGAGCACGTTGGAAGCTGAGCGTCACCCACAAGCGCATAATGTGAAATGCACCGATGTTGCCGTATATGTCGAATTGCTTGATGGGCGAACAATTTCTGCTCCACTGGTTTGGTTCCCCAGGCTTGCCGGGGCAAAGAAAGAACAGCTGAAAAACTGGGAGTTACTGGGTGATGGGGAAGGTATACATTGGCCAGATCTCGATGAAGACTTGAGCGTTGCGGGGCTGTTAGCTGGAAAGCACTAACGATGAACTCATTGGCGCGTGGAAAAAACACTTCAGGAGTTGAAGTTACAAGCATTTCAGCCCACGGGGTCTGGATATTGGCTCACGATAAAGAGCTGTTTATGTCATATGATGACTTTCCCTGGTTCCAGGACGAGACGGTAAGCACAATTCTAAATGTTGAAGAATCTTCCAACGGTCATTTCTATTGGCCTGACCTTGATGTCGATCTAAGCGTTGAAATTATTGAGAACCCAGGTCTATTTCCTCTTAAGGCGAAACAGTCATAAGTTATTTGTGATTTTTCCTGATTGACGATAATCGCGACTGACGGCTTCGACGTTGGCCAGTTCCATGGGGTAATGCTTTTTCACAGCGACAAGTGCCTCCCACTGGGGTGACGCCAATACCCTAGATCCTTCCCTGGGAATTATGGTTAAGACTTAAAACGTCCCCGGAAACAACCCCCCATCCATCAACACGTTCTGCGCAGTGACATAAGCGGCCTGCTGGCTGCATAAAAACGCGCATATCGCTCCAAACTCATCCGGATCTCCGGGCCGCTTTGCCGGGACTTTCTGGAAAAACCCGTCCAGGAATTTATCTTCATCCATGCCACTCGCGGCAGCCCTGCCTTTAAGCAATGAATACAGGCGGTCGGTGGCGATAAAGCCGGGCAGCAGGTTGTTGATGGTTACATTGTGTTGGGCGGGTTCGTGGGCGATGCCGGCGATAAAGCCGGTCAGCCCGGCACGCGCGCCGTTGGAGAGTCCCAGTTCGGCCTGCGGCAGCTTGACCGCCACGCTGGTGATGTTGACGATGCGCCCAAAACGGCGCTCGATCATGCCGTCCAGGCTGCGTTTGATCATATCGATGGCGCTGTACATATTGCCGTTAACGGCATCGAACCATTCCTGCTGGCCCCAGTCACGGAAATCACCCGGTGGTGGGCCGCCGGCATTGTTGATGACGATATCGGGGTTCGGGCAGGCACTGAACAGGGCATCGCGGCCTGCTTCGCTGGTGACATCAGCCACGATGGCATGTACTTGACCACTGCCTGCTGCGGATATTTCACTGGCAGTTGCTTTGAGTGTTTCCTCATTACGGGCATTGATCCACACATGCACCCCTTCCTTTGCCAGTGCCAGCGCACAGGCTTTACCGAGGCCCTTGCTGGATGCACACACGATGGCGGATTTTCCTTTGATGTTCAGGTCCATTTTTAATGCCTTAACTGGTAATGAGAGTTCTCTGATTAGAATACGATTTATCGATCTGCACAATGGATAAACGCATTAAAGTAAGGTCATAGCGACTTTTCTAGGCGGCAATGGTAGGAACTTCTCGCTCAATTTTCTCACCTATTGCCCTGCGTGTTGTCTCCAATTCGTAGTGCTTTTGCAGGTTCATCCAGAATTCGGGTGTGGTCTTAAAATATCGCGCAAGACGCAATGCCGTATCGGCTGTAATGCCGCGCCTTTCTTTTGCGATTTCATTGATTCGAGCGGCGGTAACGCCCAGGAGCTTGGCAAGGGCGTTTGAGGAAAGGCCGAGTGGAACCATGAATTCCTCTCTTAGGATCTCTCCCGGATGAATTGCAGCTAATACTTCTTTAGTCATAATCATGATCTCTGGATATCACTGATAGTCAACAATCTCAACATCTTCGGCACCATCATTCCATCGAAAGCAAATACGGTACTGGCCATTGATTCTGATACTGTATTTACCCTTCCTGTTGCCCTTTAGTCGCTCAAGTCGGTTGCCAGGCGGACAGCGCAAGTCATTCAGGATATGAGCGCTGGCCAGCATAGCCAGTTTTCTTCTGGCAGGGGATTCAATGCCCACAAATTTCTGTACTCGTTGACCGTAGAACAGGTTTCGGGTGTTTGTGCATCCAAAAGATTTTATCATGAAAAATATCGCTTATCGATAAACGATTAATAAAACGTAGAATCGAACATATTGGGTCAATATTCAAGATTAATTGATGCGGGAGCTTTGATGGTCAGGTAAGCCTGTTTGTTCCTGTAAGAAATACCCGGCTCCAGTGCGATGACCCAACCAAAAACAGCAGACCCAATAAACAACTGAATAATATTCAAATATGTATTGCCCTTACCTATAGAGAATACGTTATAATGCCCGGCTTGATTTTTGCGCCGTCCCTGGTCGCGGGGATGGATGAAACCGCCGTGAAAACGGTTTTTGCGTCGATCTGAGACTTTCAGTTTTGTCGCAAAATTACTTTATTGAGGAATGCCATGACTGATTCAAATATTATTCTCGCGGAAATCCGTGAAGATGTGGGGAAAGGTGCGAGCCGCCGCCTGCGTCGTCAGGGATACGTACCCGCGGTTATTTATGGTGGCAAGAAAGATCCTGCCACACTGACCATTGAACACGCCCCGCTTTTCCATGCTGCTGAGGAGGAATCTTTTTATTCTTCCATCCTGGAAGTGCGCGTAGGCGATGGCCGCCAACAGAAAGTGGTGGTCCGTGATGTACACCATCACCCCTACAAGCCGCAGATCATGCATCTGGACTTCATGCGTGTGTCTGCTGACGAACTGTTGAGGATATCGGTGCCGATTCACTATACCGGCGAAGATGAATCTGAAGCTGGTAAGACATCCGGCGTGATCATCCAGCACCTGATGACCGAAGTTGAAATCGATGCCTTGCCGGCCAACCTTCCCGAATACCTGGACGTTGACCTGTCTGGACTTGAGCCGGGTGGTGTCATATTGCTGACCGACATCAAGTTGCCTGAAGGCGTTGAAATTCCTGCGCTTGCCGGTGATGACCTTGATGAAGTCATGATCGCCAATACGGTTCATATTAAGGAATCTCAGGGTACGGGCGCTGCTGCCGCTGAAGAAGCTGCCGCCGCTGAAGCCGAAGCAATGGGTATCACCGATGAAGAGTCTGAAGATGCACTTGAAGATGCACCTGAAGAAGACGCTGGTGATGCGGAAGCTGACAAGGAATAAAGCCGGAGACGAACGTGTCCGGAACATTTCTGATTGTCGGCCTCGGTAACCCGGGCTCCAACTATATCCAAACCCGGCACAATGCCGGGTTTTGGTTTATGGATAGCCTTTATCGGGGTGGTGGGTTTCGTACCCAGTCCAAACTTTCAGCCGAAGTGTGTCGCACCCGGCTGTTTGACCGGGAATGTATCCTGGTAAAACCAACGGTATTCATGAATCACAGCGGCCAGGCTGTCAGGGCCGTGATGGATTACTACCGGATTGGCACTGAAGACATGCTGGTCGCATACGATGAACTGGATCTCCCGCCGGGTACAGCGCGCCTGAAGCAGGGCGGCGGCCACGGCGGCCACAATGGTATGCGGGATATTTTCCGCCATCTGGATAACACCGACTTTTTGCGCCTGCGTATAGGTATTGGCCATCCCGGGTTCAAGGATGCGGTAACCGGCTACGTGTTAAGCCGGGCTCCGGCAGACCAGGAGCAGCTGATCATGCATGCCATTGGCGACGCCATTGCGGTTATGCCGGACCTGTTGGCTGGCAGGGTCTCGAAGGCAACTAAAGACTTACATACCGGTAAAGAACCACCGGTCAATTGAATTTGGATACAAACCATGGGCTTTAAATGTGGAATCGTCGGCCTGCCCAATGTGGGCAAGTCTACTCTTTTTAATGCGTTGACCGAGGCTGGTATCGCGGCGGAAAACTATCCGTTTTGCACCATTGATCCCAATGTCGGCATCGTACCGGTTCCTGATCCCCGGCTGGATCAGCTTGCTGCTATCGTCAAGCCGGAAAAAGTGATTCCGACCACCATGGAGTTTGTGGATATCGCCGGGTTGGTCGAAGGCGCCTCTAAAGGTGAAGGCCTGGGCAACAAATTTCTCTCTCACGTTCGCGAAACGGATGCCATTGCCCATGTGGTGCGCTGTTTTGAAGACGATGACGTGGTGCATGTTTCCGGCAAGGTAAACCCGATATCGGATATCGAGGTGATCAATACCGAGCTTGCACTGGCTGACCTTGATACTGTTGAGCGCGCATTGCAAAAGGCGGAAAAACAAACCCGCAGCGGGGATAAGAGCATGGTGGCTCGCGCGGCGCTGCTGACCAAAGTTCTGAACAGCCTTGGCGAAAATGGAAGTTTGCGTCATCTGGATTTGGATAAGGAACAGAAAAAAATAGTTCAGGATTTACAGCTACTGACCATGAAGCCGGTTGAATACATTGCCAACGTCTCAGAGGATGGTTTCGAAGACAATCCTCTCCTGGACCAGGTGAGGGAGTATGCGAAAGGCAACGACGCAAAGGTGGTGCCGGTATGTGCATCGGTTGAAGCCGAGATTTCCCAACTGGATCGCGAGGACCGGGAAGAATTTCTCGCCGCACTCGGGCTGAAAGAATCCGGCCTGGCCAGTGTTATCAACGCAGGTTACGCATTGCTGGACTTGCTGACATTTTTCACCGCGGGCCCCAAAGAGGTCAGGGCGTGGACGGTTACCAATGGCGCCACTGCGCCAAATGCTGCGGGCAAGATCCATACCGACTTTGAGCGTGGTTTCATACGCGCCGAGGTCACGGCATTCGATGACTACATAGCCTGCGGCGGAGAGCAGGGCGCCAAAGAGGCTGGCAAGCTGCGACTGGAAGGCAAGGAATACATCACCAAAGAAGGAGATGTTATGCATTTCCGCTTTAACGTCTGATTTGGCACTGTGCAGGCAGGGTAGTCGCACGGTCTTTTTTTTGATGTATCAATTAAGGGATTATTTTGGTTTATTCGTAAGTCGACAGTTGACAGTCTTTGATACCTAAGAGAAAATAGGCGGCTTGCTTGATGGAGGGGTACTCAAGCGGTCAACGAGGGCAGACTGTAAATCTGCTGGCTAAGCCTTCGGAGGTTCGAATCCTCCCCCCTCCACCATTTCGATGGTGCTGAAATGGAAGGCAAAACCTGGGTTTGGGCTCGGGCTTAGGAAGTTTAGGCGGGTGTAGTTCAATGGTAGAACCTCAGCCTTCCAAGCTGATGATGTGGGTTCGATCCCCATCACCCGCTCCAAATCTTCCGGCTTGGTGCGG
>CALJWY010000193.1 GCA_937974465.1 uncultured Lysobacterales bacterium
TCAGCCGCGGCGAACATTACCCTGCCGGTGACGAAAGCCATTCAGGTCACGGCGCCTACACCCTGCGTGCGAAAACCGGTGGCGATGTGGGCTCTGGCCACAGTTGGCAAGCTGGTATTTCTTACCTACAGGCGGACGCGGAAGAACGTTCAATCAGCCATGCGCACGGAGATGATGATCACGATGACGGCCACGGGCATGAAGACGATGAGCATGATGAGGAACCTGATCACGAAGACGGGCCGCTAATGTTCACAGGAGAATCCGATATTTTAATGGCGGACTTTGTCTGGAAGTGGGCTCCAAACGGCAATTGGAAACAACGCAATTTTATCTTCCAGGCCGAGTACATCTGGCGTAACGAGGACGGTGTTTATACCTTGTCTGACGGAGATGCCCTGCCATATGACAATGATCAACAGGGCTTTTACCTGCAAGCGGTATACCAACCCTTCCCGATGTGGAGATTTGGTGTCCGTTATGACCAGCTATCCTCCGACTATCCCGGGGTGGAGTTTGAAGACACCCCGTTGATGCCAGCCCATAACGATCCGCGTCGGTACAGCATCATGGCAGACTTTTCAAACAGTGAATTCAGTCGATTCAGATTGCAATATACGCTCGACCAGGCCGGCGAAGAGGACGATAATCAATGGGGATTGCAATATATCTTCAGCATCGGCGCGCATGGCGCCCATTCATTCTAGGGTGGAGGCAGGACAATGAGAATTCTGACAAAAATCATCCTGACAAGCCTCATGCTGACTGCAGCACCGGTGATGGCCGATCTGAACATCTTCACCTGTGAACCGGAGTGGTCGGTGCTGGCCAGCGAACTCGGGGGCGACCTGGTCAAAACCAGCAGTGCAACCAATGCCCTGCAGGACCCACACTACATCCAGGCGCGGCCCAGCCTTATCTCCAAGGTCCGGCGTGCAGACCTGATTGTATGCAGCGGTGCCGAACTCGAAATCGGCTGGCTACCCATGTTGCTACAAAAAGGGAATAATCCCAAGGTCCTGCCCGGCAACGACGGATTTCTCGAGGCCAGCAGTTTTGTCAGGCGGCTTGATGTGAGTGGCTCGACCGATCGTTCCCAGGGCGATGTTCACCCGCAGGGAAATCCGCATGTTCAGACCAATCCACACAATATTCGGCTGATCGCAGAAGCAATGGCCGAACGCATGGCTTTGCTCGACCCGGATAATAGCGACACCTATAAGCAGCGGCTTATTGACTTCACGCAGCGCTGGAATGCAGCCATCAGCAGATGGGAAGAACGCGTTTCGGGTTTACGTGGCAAGCGGGTTATCACTCATCACAAATCCTGGATTTATCTTGAGGATTGGCTTGGGCTCGAAGAGGTGGCGACGCTGGAAGCCATTTCCGGCATACCGCCAACCGCTACTCACCTGTCTGGTTTGTTGAATCGTTTTGCTGACAAGAGCAAAGCTGACTTTATCATACGGGCACCATTTCAAAGCGATAAACCATCCGTATGGCTATCGGATCGCACCGGAATACCGGCAATTCTGCTGCCCCTGACCGTAGGCGGCACTGAAGGCGCGGTTGACCTGTTCAGTTTTTTTGATGACATTATCAACCGCTTGCTAGACGCGGAAGGCTAACAATAAATGAGTATGGATTTATTGGATTGGTCAATATTGGGTCCGGCCATCGTTGCTGGCTTGTTGGTGCTCAGCATCCATGTCCCGTTGGGGCAGGAAGTCCTAAAAAGAGGCATTATATTGATCGATCTTGCGATCGCGCAAATTGCCGGCTTGGGTGTGCTGGCGGCCGGTGTGTTTGGCTGGGAAGAAAATATCCTGGCCGTGCAACTATCTGCGATCAGTGCAGCTTTACTGGCCTCAGCCGGACTGAACTGGACCGAAAAGCGCTGGCCAAGCCTGCAGGAACCCCTGATCGGTATCCTTTTCGTACTTGCTGCAACGGGCAGTATTTTGTTACTTGCTGAAAACCCACATGGCGCCCAGCATTTAAAAGATATGCTGGTGGGCCAGATACTCTGGTCAACATGGAAATCTTTATTTTATGTCGGCGCTTTATACGCGGTTCTGCTGACGGTCTGGTTCAAGTGGCATCACCGCTTTGGTCAACGCGGGTTTTATATTATTTTTGCCTTCGCAGTGACAGCTTCGGTGCAGTTGGTCGGCGTCTACCTGGTATTTGCCAGCCTGATCATCCCTGCCCTCGCGACCCGTCACCTGGTGGGTAAACGCCGCCTGCTGGCCGGCTACATTCTGGGTGCTGCGGCCTTTACAGCCGGGATCATGATATCCGCGTTGTTTGATCTGCCAACCGGTGCGGTCACCGTGTGGACCATGGCCTGCCTGGCTGTCATTACCGGTACCTGGTTGGGTTACAGGTTCAACAAGTCCTGATCAGCCAATGAAATTGAACAATAAAAACCCAGACCTACTGCACTTGCACCAATAACGCCGCCATCACTTCGTCCATAGCCTCCTGGAACGCTGCAACGATTACGCTCATTCGCTCGCTGTAAACCGGCACGGATGAACTCAGATCTATCGCCGCGGCAACATCGGCAGCACACTGGTAATCACCATTAACCGCAACCCGAACCCCGGTGGTTTTGCCGGAGACATTCAGTTCAGCAAAAAATTTCTCCACCTCCAACCGCAAGGTGCAGTCGCCGGGACCCTGCCGGCGACTGGCGGCGGAACCCACATCAAATCGACCTGACATGTTCATCGTCCTGGCAACCAGCGACGTAACCAGTTCGGGCAAGTTATCGGCCCAGCGTGCAGCGCTATAGCGGTTCAGCTGGGCATCCTCTGACAGAGTCAGGATCCGGTTGCTATCCAGTCCGGGAACAACTGTCACTGATAAGGTGACCCCGGTGAGTTTCTCGGCGGGGACCGGCTCTCCAAGACCTTCAAAGGGTTCAAGCCACCAGCTTGTATTGGCCGGAATATTGCTCTGGGTCAGGCCACTACAGGCACCGAGTAATAAACCCAGAGATAGCAGACCGAATACCACAACATACCTTGCAATCCTCATCTCAGCTATCGCTCCACTTCCACAGATTCCTGGTTCGGTTGATACATCAGGCTTGAAGGATTCTCACGCAGTTCATTCATCAGTTTTTCGATCTCCCGCAATGCT
>CALJWY010000194.1 GCA_937974465.1 uncultured Lysobacterales bacterium
GATGCAATTTTGTTTGTCACACCACGCGAAAAACGCATGTTATATGCCATCGAAAACGCCACCAGGAAAAAGATTGAGCTCATGGAGCTGCCTTCAACTGACCTGATCAACAACAAGCGCATCGATAAATTCAAACAGCGCATTACAGAAACCCTGGAGTCTGAAAACCTGGCGCTGTTTTCCGACATGGTTGAACAATATCAACAGGAGCATGATGCTCCGATGCTGCAAATAGCCGCGGCACTCGCCCAGCTATCTCAAGGTGACGCGCCCTTCCTGCTGCAAAACACCAGCCACCGTGCCGCGGACAAGAACTGGGCTAAAGACGAAAGGCCGCAGCGTGACAAAAAAGGCCGTAAAGAGCGTTTCAAAAAAGACGGCCCGGCAAGAAAAAATGGGCCTCCTTCAGAAGGAATGCAACGTTACAGAATCGCGGTGGGGCATGACCATGGTGTTATGCCTGGCAATATAGTCGGTGCCATTGCGAACGAAGCAAATATCGAGGGCAATCAAATCGGTCGTATCAGCATTCATGATACCTATTCCCTTATTGACCTGCCCGCCGGGATGCCAAACGAAACCTTTAATGCCCTGAAAAAAGTCTGGGTAGCGGGCCAGAAACTGGGCATTTCCCGCCTGGGTGAAAAAGAGGGCAGTCCGGATCGGCGCCCAGCGCCCAAAGGCAAAGGTCACAAAAAAAGAGTTGATGCACCAAAAAGAAAGTCAGGAAGAAAAGGGAAAGGCGCCAGAAAGAGAGCGGCTGAAAAGAAACAGAAAAAATGAGTGCAGGTAAAACTCGCAGCTGTGAAGATGCAGATGTCCTGAGTATTTAGATCATTTATTTAACGGAGCTTGCGTCTTTCTTTTTTGCCTGCTGAGCCTTGCGGTATTTGATTTGCAGCCCTTTTAAGAAGTTCCGCATCACCTGGTCTTTGCATTCGCGGTAGTGCTTGTGATTTGCCCTGCGAAAAAAGGCTGAAAGCTCATGTTTGCTGATGGATACACCTGCCAGGGAAAGTATCGACAGAATATCCTCAGCCTGCAGATCGAACGCAATTTTCAATTTTCTGAAAATAATATTGTTATTCAACTTTTTTTCCGGTTCGGGCTGTGGGCCGTCTTTCTTGCCGCGTCTGTCGTTGATCAGTCCATTGAGAAATGTCGCGAACATCACGTCTGAACATACCTCGTAGGCTGGATCATCATCTTTTTTCAGCCAGTCGCTAAGTTGTGCCCTGCTCACTTCCTGCCCGGCTTCGGCAAACACAGCAATCATTTTTGAATCATCGAAATCCAATATATAGCGAATACGTCGCAGGCAGTCGTTGGTGTTCATTGTTTCCTTTGGATGCTGGGGGCATCGCTTTTAAGACAGAACGATTATACTCCCGTATTAACCCGCGAGTAGCTGTATCATCAGAAAATCATGTTGGAACTATTACAAAACTGGCTGATAGCCAACGGTGTTGCCGATAACTTTGCAATATATGTTGCACACGCAATTGCAGTGCTCGCGGTGCTTATCCTGAGCGCCACCGCCAATTTCATAGCCAAGCGCTACATTGTGGCGGCGTTGACCTATGCCATCTCGAGGTCGAAGACAGAGTGGGATGATGCGATGGTGCGCCAAAGAGCCCTGAATCGCATGGCACACCTGGCCCCGGCACTGGTCATTTACCTGTTAACTCCAATTGCATTGGAAGGCGTCGATGCGGCAATCGATTTCATCAGAAGTGCCGCGTCGATCTACATGATTGTAATGATCATGCTTGTACTGGACTCACTGTTAAACACTGTTGAGGATGTTTACCAGAACTTCAGAGCGGCCAGGGAAATCCCCATCAAGGGATTTATCCAGGTACTGAAACTTGCACTGTATTTCCTGGCAGGTATCTTTGTTGTTTCCATCGTCCTGGATAAAACACCTGTCTATCTGCTGAGTGGAGTCGGTGCACTGGCTGCGGTGATGATGCTGGTTTTCCGTGATTCAATCCTCGGTTTTGTCGCTGGCATCCAACTGGCAGCCAACAAGATGGTAGCGGTGGGTGACTGGATTGAGATGCCCAAATATGGCGCAGACGGTGATGTTCTAGAAGTTGCATTGACCACTGTTAAAGTTCAGAACTGGGATAAGACCATTACCACCATCCCGACCTATGCATTGATCAGTGAATCATTTAAAAACTGGCGTGGCATGTCAGACTCTGGCGGCCGCCGCATCAAGCGTGCCGTCAATATCGATATGAGCAGTATTCGGTTTTGTGACGAGGAGATGCTGGAGCGTTTTGCCAGGATTCAGTATATCGCTGAATATATTGAGGAAAAAAAGCGTGAACTGGAGGCGTTTAACCAGTCCAAAAATGTTGATAATGCCAGTCTCGCCAATGGCAGGCGCATGACCAACATCGGCACATTCAGGGCTTATGTTGTGGCTTATTTAAGCAACCATCCGATGATCAACATGGATATGACCTTCCTGGTCCGGCAACTGCCATCGGGTGAGCACGGTCTGCCCATCGAGGTGTATGTCTTCAGCAAGGACAAGGCCTGGGCAAACTATGAGGCCATCCAGGCCGATATATTTGACCACATCCTGGCCGTTCTGCCGGAATTTGACCTGCGTGTTTACCAGAACCCCACGGGGGCGGATTTTCGTATGCTGGGCGCCTAAATTTCCGTCAGCACAGCAGTGTTTTCATTCGTCCAAAGCCGCTCATCTGCAACTGCCAGCGCCTCCAGGTCGCCCGGGTTCGCGTTGTCATCATCCACCCATAGTCGCAACAGTTCACTGCCGTTGATCAGGTCGATGGCCAGGCGCTCATTCTCATACTCATAGGGAAAATCACGCCACAGTTCGTAGCCGGGATTGATGCGGCGCAGCGCCTTGAAAGCCAGCGCCATGAGTCGCCACGGACGAAACGCCTGGTGGGTATAGCCGTCACCATCAACATGTATCTGTATCCCGGCACACAGTTGACCCACATGCTTGTGAAAGGTCGGCTCAAACCAGCATTCGCGCAAGACACAGCCTTCCATCCACCGGGGTGCGATACTCTCCATGGCAGTGAGCAACTTGCGCGGTTCGATATCCGGCGCACCAAACAATTCCAGCGGGCGGGTTGTGCCCCTGCCCTCGGACAGGGTTGTGCCTTCCAACATCACGGTTCCGGCATAACAGCGCGCCATCGACAGGTTAGATGCATTGGGGCTGGGGTTGATCCAGCTACGCTTATTTACAGGCCAACCAAAACCCGGAGCGGCGTCGGGATGCCATCCCTCCATGGCCACCACCTCGTATTCAACATCCAGCTTGAGGGTTTTGATAAACCAGTGGCCCATCTCACCCATCGTCAGCCCGTGGCGCATCGGCATCGGGCCTGCGCCGACAAAACTCTCCCAACCGGGACGTAGCAAAAGCCCTTCAACGGGGCGGCCCGCAGGATTGGGTCTGTCCAGGACAATGACGCGTTTTTTGCAAGCGGCGGCGGCTTCCAGCATATAGCGCAATGTCGTGATGAAGGTATAGATACGGCAACCCAGGTCCTGCAGGTCTACCAGCAGAACATCAAAATGGTCCATCATTTCCGCAGTTGGATGACGCACATCGCCGTACAGGCTGAAGACCGGGATACCGTGAACCGGATCGAGGAAATCTGCTGATTCCACCATGTTGTCCTGTTTATCGCCGCGCAGACCATGCTGTGGTCCAAAGGCGGCTACCAGGTCGACATCATGCAGCTCAGCCAGCGCGTCCATGGAGTGCCGCAAATTTCGGGTCACAGAAGCAGGATGCGCCAGTAACGCCACGCGCAGGCCTTTCAGCGGGCCACGCAGCCCTGGATCTTCCAGCAAACGATCAATTCCAAATTTCATCAAGTGATTTCCAATCGTCATTCCAAGCAGCCTGCGCCACCAACCAGGTTTCAGAAAACAGACACTTTACACTCCGTCACGCCCGTGTGTACCACAATAATCCATGCATTGAATTCATCACAAGCCTTTGCCACCAGTTACAGTAGAATAAATACCAAAGCAAAACACAACGACAACCCCAATGATAAGGAAAGGTCTTAAACCCCGCCTCAAACCCGCACTGGACAGACCCGGCGACAACAGTGTTTATCGCCGCGTTTTTCCTTTCAAGCGGCACTGGCCAGCCATCGCGATACTGGCGGTATTTGATCTGATTTTCCTGGTTCCGGCTATTACAACATTTTCACAGGCAGCAGGTGAATGGGCAAAGTTCGAAGACCTGTTTGACCTGGTCGCCGCCCTGTTTCTGAGCGCCTGGTTACTGGGCTGGTCAATCGCACCACTGCTGCTGACCACCATCCTGCTGCTATTGCTGTTTGGACGTGAGGTCGTCAGGGTGCGTGATGGCAAACTGCTGGTCATGCTCGGTCTGCCAGGGTTTGGTTTGCAAGGTGAGTATGTTGTCTCTGCCATGCGTAACCCAAGGTTTGAGCGCCCCATAAAAAGCTCTGGCAAAGCCTGGCGTGGACCACATATGGCCTTTGATTACGGTGCCAACAGCTACGCGCTTGGCTGCCATATCAGCGGTGATGAAATGATCGAGATCAAAAACCGTATACAGGCAACCAGTGGACAGTCGATGCGGCGCGGTGAGGCCACGCAAGGTGAAATGGATGGTAACTGGGAGCCGGCCGTCACATTGATTGATACCCCTGCCGAATATACAGCAACCCCACCTCCCACAAATGCTGCCGAACAAATAACACTGGGCTCAGCCTCTTCCGTACTATTGATTCTGGCCAACCTTGTACCTTTCGCCGGCGCCATGTTTTATGACTGGAACCTGGGAAATGTCATGGTCCTTTATTGGGCTGAAAGCGCCGTGATCGGCCTGTTCAATATCGCCAAGATCATCGTAATCGGCCGCTGGTTCGCCCTGCTGGCCGCGCCATTTTTTACCGGCCATTTCGGCGGCTTCATGGCGATCCATTTTCTTTTCCTGTATGGCCTTTTTATCCAGGGACCAAGGGACATGAGCGGAGGTGACCTTGCAGAGGTCTTGCAGATGTTCTACAACCTGTGGCCTGCACTGGCGATGCTTTTTATCAGTCATACCTATTCTTTCGTGGCCAATTTCCTCGGCCGCCGGGAATACCAGGGCCGCACGATCAACCACCAGATGTCCGAGCCTTACCGGCGCATCGTCTTCATGCACCTGTCCCTGATTCTGGGTGGCGGATTGACACTGCTGATTGGCGAATCCCGACCAGTTCTGATTGCAATTATTGCGATCAAGGTCTGGCTGGACCTGAGAGCACATATCGGTCAACGGAACTTAAAACCACCCGGTTAAATGTTGGGATCAGGCTGCAAATCGGATTTGAACCCTGGCCTGTGAGCAGCAACAGAGAAAAAACGAGTCAGTAAAGACAGTTAAAGCCAATAAGACCGAAGTCCAGAAGACGCGAACCCCGGTCTCGTTGATTGACGCTAGAGAATAATCCTGGCATCCAGCGCCAGGCAGCCCTCCCCTTCATGAAACACCCGCAGTGGATTGATATCAAGTTCTTTGATCTGTGGGAAATCAGTCAGTAACTGGCTGAGGCGCAGGATGGCATCAACAAGTGCATCAATATCGGACCGCCGGTGGCCTCTTGCCCCCATAAGTATCCGTGACCCGCCCAGCTCTTCAACCATTGTTATTGCTTCTGCCCTCGAGATCGGGGCAATTCGCATGCTGGCCTTCTCGAATACCTCAACAAAAATACCCCCCAGGCCAACGAGGATCACCGCACCGAACTGCTTATCCTGGCGCCCGCCGAGTATCAACTCACGCCCGCCAACGGCCATTGGCTGAACCATGACTCCGTCCAGTTTCACATTGGGAAAGGCATCCTGAATCTTCGCCGTCATATCCTCAAACGCTTCAATCACAGAAGCCCTGTTGCGCAGATTCAACTGCACTCCGCCAACATCGGACTTGTGGGAGATTTGCTCGGATATGACTTTCATGGCAACCGGAAAGCCAAGACTTTCTGCCGCTTCTGCCGCCTCTTCTGCAGAGCTTGCAGCCAATCCCCTAATTGTGGGAATTCCATAGCTTTCCAGCACATCTATCGCTTCATTCAGAAGCAGGTCCCGTTTTTCATTAGCAGCTGTGTCTAGCAACCGCTGCACAGTCGATTTTTCGACGTCAAACGAGGGGCCCAGTTCTCTGGATTCCACATCCGCCATCTCCTGCGAGTGTTCAAAGTCCAGTTTCAATGCCCGGAACATCTCAACAATGTGGGTGAAAATCGGGAAATCCAGGTCCTGTCTTAAGCTTGAGACCTCGGCTGAATTTGCGGAAACATAAACTGCAACCGGCTTATTGGATTTTTTGCTGAGTGCTTCCAGGCGTTTTACCAATACCTTGGTTGGGCCTCGTTCTGTTGTTGCAACCGATGTATGCAGGAATGCAACACCGTCAACGTTCTCCTGGGCCAGGGTCTCCTCCACGATCTGATAATAAACATCGAGATCAAACAGGTCGCCGAGATCCAGCGGGTTTGTCAGCTTGATAACAGACGCGCGAAAATGTTTTTCGATACCCCGGATGAATGATTCAGGAAATTCCGCCAGTTCGAAGCCGACCGTTTCGCAGGCATCTGCAGCGACGATGGCATGTCCCCCGGAACGGGAAATAATCGCCAGCCTCTTGTTCTTCAGGGGCGGCAGGCGCAAGGTCTTCATGTAGTGCGATAGCGTTGTTACATCGTGCACTCGGGTAATTCCGCACTGTTGAAAGGCCGCATCCACCACGCGGTCATCGCTTGAAAGTGCGGCGGTATGAGAAGCAGCCACACTTTGCCCAAGCATCCCAATATTGGATTTCAATGCCAGGATGGGTTTTGGTGACCGCCTCGCCAAATCCATCAATCGTCTGCCGTCTCGAATCCCTTCGAGGTAGATAAAAATGGTCTTTGTGCCTTCATCCTCGATGTAATATTCCAGCAGGTCCTCCGCATCTATGTTGAGCATATTGCCAACCGATGCGAACTTGTTGAGCCCAATCCCCTCTGCTGCCATGTGATTCATGATGCTCAGCCCGACACCACCACTCTGGGCAATGATGGAAACCTCTCCCTTACGGATAAAAGTGGTCAGGCGGGGAAACGGAACACAAAATCCATTTTCCATATTAATAACGCCGATGCAGTTGGGACCGACAAAACGAATGCCGTATTTTTCTGCAATCGCCACAACTTCTTCTTCTATTTTCTTGCCTTCGTCGTTGTACTCGCTGAACCCGGCGGTCTCGATGATTGCCCTCTTAACACCTTTTCGACCGCAATCTTCCATCACCTGGGGTACAAACCTGGCAGGAACAAGAATAACAGCCATATCAACCTGTTCCGGGATTTCGGTAACTGACTGATAAATACGCCGGGTGGTAATGGCGCCGCCATCGGGCCCAACCGGGTAAACGACACCATCAAAACCGAAATCAATCAGGTTCAACATGATATTGCGCCCCAGGTTATCTGGTTTTGCCGAAACGCCTACAACAGCCACACTTTTTGGGGAAAAAATACCTTGCATAACGATCTCCGAGTTTTCCGGAATATAGCGCTTCTAGCGCATATGCTCAACGAGTGAATTCAGCTACAAAAATTCAGTTCTGGAAGCACCAGCCGCAACGGCTGGACCATTGCATACCAACTGACAATCGAATGACTTAAACCAGGGAGAATGGCTGCTCAATGATTACAAATTTTATCCTGCGCGGTATTGAAACCATCATCGCGGGCGACGAACTTGCCACGACTTTCCAGAAAATCGACCACGGTCTTTACATCCATACCTTTTGCCGAGCAGGAACGGAACCTGGCATCCGCACCGAAGCGCTCAATGATCGCCTGGGCAAGTGATTCACGACTAAACCCTTCATTCTGTTCCAGCATCATGTGCATTACTTCATGTGCATGTATATCCGTCATCTCATGTTCCTTTTGATTAATGTCTCTCGGCGTTTAAAACCATCTTCCGACCAGATTTCTTTATGCAGGTAAAATTCGTCGAATACCCTGGCATCTTCTGGCAGGGTGAACCAGGTTTGACGGCTTGATGCAAATATATGGACATCGGGCGGCACTTGATGCGGCTTATCGAGACTGCCCACCTTGATAAACCTGATGGCCTCACCAAGTCCATCGGCGAGGCAAAGATAATTGCTCCAGACGGCGACCCGACAATCCGGGCATCTTGCGATTCGCTGATTGGCTCCGCTGGGTGAACCCACAGTTATCTCTTCAACTTCACCTTTGAGCAACTCGACCCGATCCGCTTCAATCAACGCATTGACGGCAAATGCAGAGCCGGACTGGCGTTGGCACCAACTGCAATGGCAACAGTGAACTATAAGAGGTTTAGATGTCATTCGGTAACGCACCCTGGCGCAGGTGCAACCACCCTCAAATATGTCGTTATTTTGTGTCATGAACACACCCTTTTATATGCCTGTACCAGCATAGCATGGAGTATAGAAAAAGGGACCAGGGCCCTGGCTTGGAAGTTTTCTGCACGGGTTACGCCGTGGCGCAGGGCGGGATAAAAAAAAGGATTCGGTTCCCGGTTGATGATGGAAGCCCGAATCCCTTGGAGGGGTTGCTGGTATGTTGTGTTTTACTGGTTTCGTTTTGGTCATTACCAGGCCCGTAATCTCCAGCCGGTATTGCCATGTCGGCCTGCCCGGTCAAGCCGACCCTGACGACGCAAGCGTCTTGCCCGCATTTCTGCCTGGCTAAAGTCGCTCACATTTGCAGCAACACCGGCGTTTTCTACCGTAACAATGGGTTGGATTGTATCAGCGTAACCAATCATGTCACGAAATGATCTCCTGATAGTATTTATTAACATTTGCTTATCTCCCTTGTGGATGCATCTGATCCGAATTCATAAATTCATATAATTTATAATTTACTTACATATGTGCTCTAACTTGTTAAGTTAACGCTTCTTTCAGTTGACAATTTTAGTGATAAGACCAGATAATAACCAACGGTATTTACTGGACTTCAGTTAAGAAAAACTTAATCATTATGCCAACAATCCCATTGAATGCATTGCGTACTTTCGAAGCCGTGGCAACCCGGCTCAGCTTTAGCCGTGGTGCAGAGGCACTCAACGTGAGCCCTGCTGCAGTCAGCTCACAAATACGGGCACTGGAGCAACGCCTTAATCAACCCCTGTTTCTACGCCATGGTCGCCAGGTGACGCTGACCGAGGCGGGCAGCAAATTACTTCCAGGCGTCCAGCGGGGACTGGCAGAGTTACGCCAGGCTGTGCAGGTGGTTACCCAGGACAGTTCCGAAGGCGTGCTGAACATCAGCATGATGCCTTCGTTTTTGCAGAAATGGTTGATGCCACGGCTGGTGGGTTTTTATAGCTCGCATCCACACATCGACCTGCTGATCAACGCCGACAATGCCATGGTGGATTTCGATCAGAGCGACATGCACGCGGCGGTAAGATTTGGCCCGGGGAAGTGGCCGGGCCTGAAATCACAAAAACTAACAGATGACTGGATACTGCCTGTCTGCAGTCAACAATTTCTCGACCAAAACGGGCCGATCGATTCAGTACAGGAGCTGCAACAGCACAAACTACTTTTCGTGGAAAGTGACATTTGGGATGCGTGGTTTCGCGTGCACGGCAAAAGCACCCGCGATAGCCGCTGGTCAAACCTGAATGACTCGATCAGTGTACTTATGGCTGCAGAACAGGGACAGGGTATCGCCCTGAGCCGCTGGTCACTCGTGGCTCGCGATATTGGCGCCGGGCGTCTTGTGCGTCCGGTTGATGAGGTGGTCAAAACCGATTGGTCCGCTTACTTCGTGGCCCCGCCACACTACTTTAACCTGCCAAAAGTCGCTGTGTTCAGGGAATGGCTGCTTGGTCATTTCAACCAGTTCGAACCGGCCGAATAAGCGCAGCCCGTGCATTTTGCACTGTGCCATTCATTCCAATGGCGCAGCCTTGGCAATTAGTGGAAAATACCAAAATGATGATGGGCTTTCCCCATCGGCTTTCCCCGCCAGGGTCACAGGGTTCTATCAATGAATGGTTTGTTTAATCCTTTGCGCTTTAAAAACGGTTCGGTTATGAAAAACCGCTTCATGTTGGCGCCTCTTACAAATACGCAAAGTCATGCGGATGGCACCTTGTCGGCTGACGAATATCATTGCCTGGCGATGCGCGCCAAGGGTGGTTTTGGATTAACCATGACCTGTGCTTCCCATGTGCAGGCCAATGGCAAGGGATTTCCCGGCCAGTTGGGTTGTTTTTCCGATGCTCACCTGGAAGGACTCACTCGTCTTGCCGCGGGCATAAAGGCAGAGGGCAGCCTGGCCGTGGTGCAATTACACCATGCGGGGATGCGGGCGCCTGAAGATGAGATCGGTGGGCAAGCCGTGTGTCCATCTGACAACAAGGAAACCGGTGCCCGCGCACTTGACCTCGACGAAATTGAGCAGCTCAAAGAGGATTTTATCCTCGCTGCGGAGCGGGTTCAGAAAGCCGGTTTTGATGGCGTTGAGGTGCACGGTGCACATGGCTATATCCTCTGCCAGTTCCTCAGCCCAACGATTAACCAACGCAAGGATCAATACGGTGGTTCACTCGAAAACCGGGCACGCATCATCTTTGACATTGTCGAGGGTATACGCAGCCGATGCGGCAGCGGGTTTCTTCTGGGTGTACGTTTGTCACCCGAACGATTTGACGTGCAACTTGGTGAAATCATAGAAGTCGCCAGACGCTTGATGAAAGATGGTCAAATCGACTTTCTGGATATGTCGCTTTGGGACTCTTTCAAGGAACCCATAGAAGAATCATTTCAAGAGCGTACCCTGTTAAGTTGCTTCACCGAACTGGATCGGGGTGAAGTACGCCTGGGCACTGCGGGAAATATAAGAACGCCTCAGGACGCCCTACGCTGCCTTGATGCGGGGGTTGATTTTGTCCTGCTGGGCCGTGCCGCAATCCTGCACCACGACTTCCCAAACCAAGTGTCTGTCAACCCCGCTTTTGAGCCAGTGAAACCCCCGGTGACCGCCGACTACCTGCGCTCGCAGGGTCTGGGTGATGCCTTCGTGACCTACATGACGCGCTGGGATGGTTTCGTAGCGAAATAAGGTGAACGAGTTCAGGTTCAAATAACACCAACGAAACCTGGCCCCGACCATGCCGGAATCCGTACAAGGCTTGAGGCACCGTTATGCACTTAATCTTCGCACCCGACATACACCCATGCACAAGCGCACTAATTCTGCCGATTTATATAGCAGGCTGCAGGTAACAAGCCGTAATACTTGGGTTAGTGACTGGCATAAATGTCTGTCCTATAGTTTTAATTAGCGAAGAGGCCAACAGATTTTGTTCTTTGCAGGAGCAGGAAGACCTTCTTCAAGGACTTTAGGTTTTGCGGGTGACCGAAAAGCCATCAGACTCCCCTTCTTGAAAAAGCACCACGGACAGTCTGAATGCAGGGAAAAGTAGCATAAAAGCCATATTGGCTTAAACCTGCAGGTATTGAGAAGCTCATCGGTATAAATTTTTCACCGTAGCGAAAGCCTCATGGCTGAACCTTGTCCGCTGTACCCGTATTTTGGGTCATGTGCTACTCAAGGGACAAGGAAATGTACGCCGATGACCCTGGCACTTGACCCTGACCCCAATAATTTTCTCAAATAAGAAACTTAGTCACCGCAACACCAATAAACGTAGCGAAAGAATACCCCAGGATTCCGGCCAGCATGCCCGGTGTCACCAGGTCGTTCCACTTTTGCCCTGCAGCCATCGCAGCGGCAGTGGCCGGGCCAAGTATGCATGCATTGGCAGCAATAAGAAGTTCTGCCAGGTCCAGTTTCAGTAATTTACCTACAACAAGAATCAATAAAATAAATAAAAGCACCGCCGCACAGATCAGCACTACATAGGGCATTGCAATGCCGGCTATGGTGGTCAAATTGGCACTGGCGCCGATCGTGGCAAAAAATATGTACATAAAAAAGGTACCCACCTCAAACTCAGAATTGAAGCGCTTTACCATTGGTTTTGCCAGGTTGGCCACCGCCAGGGCGAGCACCGTGATGACCAGGATAAAATAGTTATCGGCGTTAAAAAAGCCGGTAATCAACCCGCCAACCGCGCAGATAATCATGCTGATGGTGATGGATGCGCCGAGTCCCAACAAATCGAATGGTGCCGCCTCGGCCTTTTCGCTTTGTGTGATTGTTGCACCCAGATTATCACCATTAGCACTGATATATTTTGACGGCATAGCCTTTCTTGCCCATGACAGAGCCGGCAACATCATCAAAAGGGCCAGGAAGAAAACCGCGCCAATCGTATCGGCGGTTAAGGCTGCAACGTAGTGATTCGGATCGGTCAGTTCCACGGCTTGTGCTGTCGCCACAAAATTGAGTGAACCACCGATATAACTTCCCGCCAGAGCGCCTGCAACCTTTGCTTCGAACGGACCAAAGTCAAACAAAAGGCAAAGAATGATGATCGACACAGCAATCACTATTGCCGATGCCACGAAAGCCTTGAACATCGGCCCGATTTCTCGCAGCACCATTTGTAAGTCTGCCCGGAACAACAGCATCGGGATGGCAAGTGGCACCAGTAAACCACTGACAGTGTCATACATCGGCGCCGAGTGGGGAATCAGATTGATGTTTGACAACACCAGGCCAAGGAAAAGAATAATCAGCGGCCCGGAAACTTTTCGGCCGAGTTGTTTAGTCTCTGCCCAGAAACCAAATGTTGCCAGCACCAGTAACGCGCCAGCCAGTTGAAATGTAGTATCAGCGGTAATCAGGCTCATCCATTATTCT
>CALJWY010000195.1 GCA_937974465.1 uncultured Lysobacterales bacterium
AAAACAAAAAATGGGGTTATATCCGCGATAGGTGTTTGCCTCTAAATCCCCCGTGTATTAATATTTAATACACACATGGAGGAAAAATTGATGGCCAGGAACACATCAGTCACATTGGGTCAGCATTTTGACGAATTCGTACTGAAAAAAATCACCGAGGGCCGTTTTCAAACGGTCAGCGAGGTTGTACGAGCCGGGTTGCGCAAGCTGGAACAGGATGAAACAAAGCTGCAAGCACTCAGAGAAAAACTCCAGGCTGGCGAGGACAGCCCAATTGTTGAAAACTTCAATGGCAAACAATTACTAGCTGACCTCCACAAGAAATATGTTGAATGACGCCATCGTATTCAATCAGGGCATTGGCCAGGGCTGACCTGGAAGAAATCTGGCTTTTTACCTTTAAGGAATGGGGGGTGGAGCAGGCAGACAAATACCTGGATGCTCTGTTCTCAAGATTTGAGTGGCTCTGTGAGCACCCATACACCGGCAAAAATCGTGAGGATATAAAGAACGGTTATTACTGTTTTCCTGAAGGAATGCATTTGGTTTTTTATACAATGACAGCGTACGGTATAGATATCATTGGTATCCCACATCAAAACACGGATTTCATTGGTCATTTTTGAATTGGGCAACTGAATGACATGCTTTAGTAAGTTTAATCAGACAGCCCTTGGGTCAGAGTCAGGTGCCAGAGTAAGCAGCCTGGGAGTCAAGGGGAGAAATGGTGCCGGCACCAAGATTTGAACTCGGGACCTACTGATTACAAATCAGTTGCTCTACCAGCTGAGCTATACCGGCACTGGATATATCAGGGGGTGGGATTTTATGTGCTGTGAGCCGCCAGTGCAATGTTTTTAGACGTAAAAACTACTCCGGGTTCATTGCGGATTGCGTCAGGCCCGGAAAATCATCAACTACGGTGGGATCCGGCTCATCCTGTTCTGGGCACGGCATAACGCGTTGCGTGAAATCATTCGGCCGGTTTTGCATATCCAGCGCGATTAAACCGGCGCCAGGGGCCTGTTCATAATCCAGCCAATAACGGATCTCGGTCTGGCGCTGGACACGCATCAGCGGTTCATAGCCTTTGTCTTCAAGCCCCTTTTTGCGCTTCAAGGCATTTTCCTGGCGCAGGAAATAACCCAGCGAAATACTATTGGCCCAGTCTCCCTGGTAGACGATCCCGATATCTTTCAATCCCAATGCCTGCAATGACAACAAGGCCCGGTTCGCTTCCAGCAGCGACACATAAGGCGGCATGAATACCCAGTAGCCCTTTTCCACCAGCGCCTGCGTCTGTCTCTCATAAACCCTGGAAGCCACTTCCTGTAATTTGGTCCGTATTTCTGCCATATCTTCAGATGCATAAAATGGCCCCAGGCTAAAGCACTGCCGGTTGCCGGTCATCAGGGCCTCATCCTGTGCCAGCTCGCCAAACAGGTGAATGGTTGGAATATTGGTGTCTTCCGGCTCGGCCTGGCTACTCATGGTCTTCTGTTGGTCAACAGGTTGACTGCCCTGAAATGCTATTAACAGCAGATTGGCTACAACCAGGGTGATTACGACAATTCTCAACATGTGGTTATTATATATTTCTTCTATTCAGGCTGACGTCCCCTGAATACAATTTTAATTGCTCTTTTCCCGTATCCAGCAGCAGGGCACCCCTGTTATCAATGCCCCTCGCAACACCATGGAGCGGGCCGCTGTCCGCATAGACATCGATTTGCCGGCCTTTTAATCCATCCCACAAATTCCAGTCCTGTCGGAATGGTTCAAATCCGCTCTGAGAAAAAAGCTCGATATCATGAAACAACCCGGCAAGCAGCATGCCCGCGAGCTTATTGCGTGAGACCTGCGGCAACCGCGAATGAACATCTGTCCAGGGTTGATCGATTTCCGCGGTTGCAACAGTTGCAGGCATATGTATGTTAATCCCGACCCCCATCACGGCATGACACGGACCATGAACATCGCCCTGAATTTCCACCAGGCAGCCGCATAATTTACGACCATCCAGCATCAGGTCATTCGGCCACTTTACCGAATGTCCTTTCAAGCCCGCACTGGCGAGGGCTTTGGCGGCTGCCAGCGCGACGACCAAGGGCAGACAACCAAGCTCGGAAAGTGACTGGTCAAATTTCCAACCCAGCGACATATAAAGGTTTCTGCCATAGGGTGAATGCCATTGCCGGTCGCGCCTGCCCCGGCCACCGGATTGATGCTCGGCAAGCATAATGCTTGCATGCTGCTCATCAAGAGGTGAACGGCGCAATGCTGAGTTGGTTGAATCTATGGAAGATTCAATATCCAGCCTGCCTATCTTGGGCGCGATCGCAGGATCAATTGCGGCCAGAACAAGGGGCTTGTCCAGAAGCTCCAGTGGTTCCTTCAGGCGATAGCCCTGGCCGGCGACGGCATCAACTTCAATTCCGAGTTGACGTAAGGCTTCCACGTGTTTCCAAACTGCCGCCCGGCTGCAACCCAGTTGCGTCGCAATCGCCTCGCCGGAGCGGGTTTCCGTTTCAGACAAATAACCGGCCAATTGCTGGACAAGTGCACCACTCATCCGTGTATGGCCCGTTTAGGGTTTGCGGGAAAAAAGATGTATTTTCTCAAAACGATATTCAGTTCCATTCCAAAGGCTGCGCATATTGACTCGATGCGTGAACAACAAAAAGACTGCCAGAACGACTGCAAATATCACCAACTGCTGGCCACCAAGCCACCAGGTTGCGGGAACCAGGCTAAACCCGGCCAGAACAGTTGATAGGCCCACATATCCTGTCAGCACCAGCGTGACAACCCAGGTGACAGCCAAGGGAATCAAGACCCAGGGCTCAATGATGATCAGTGCCCCGACTGCTGTTGCAGCACCCTTTCCACCTCTAAAGCCGTGCCAGACGGGAAAACAGTGACCCACGATAGCGGCGAAACCACAAATCATGACCAGCGTGCTCTGCTCCATGGGAGCGGCCGTGTTGCCAAAACTGATCACTGGAATCAACCAGGCCGCAATAAACCCTTTTCCAACATCAATGATCACAACGCCGAGGGCAAATAACCAACCCTGGGTACGAAATGCATTGGTGCCACCGGCGTTACCACTGCCCTGACCTCGAATATCGACTTTTCTTAGCTTGCCCAACAGCAAGCTGCCTGAGACTGAACCCAACAGGTATGCCAGAATCACTTTTACGATCAATGTAGTCATAGGTCCCTGGTATTCAATTTAACTGCTCAGGCTGCGGTATATATCCAACGATCAGTCCTCCCGGACCAAGATGTACGCCGAGAGCGGGGCCGGCCTCTGTAAGATGACAGGAATGAACCCTCGTGTGCTTGCCCAGTATATACCGTCGTAATTCGCGTGCACCTTGCGGATTTGCACCGTGAGCGATCAAAATGCGATAAGTCACGTCCTTTTTCATTTGCTTCAGTGCTACTCTGCCCAGGGCTGCAGGTTTCGCGCCTTTACCGGTTGAAAACCCACCAAGACTGAAGCGGCCTTTTTTAGCGGTCAGCACCGGGCTGATGTGCAGGACATCTGCAATCTTCTTAACCCAAGCCGGCAAGCGGCCACCGCGTACCACGTAGGAAAGATCATCCGGTATTGCAAACACCCGTGACAGCGGTCTGTACTCCTCCAGCAGTGATTGAATGTCCTCCAGCGACATGCCCTGCTGCGCGGCTTCCGCTGCGATGATGACAAGAACCCCCTCACCACAACTGCCACTCTCCGTATCGAAAACGCGAACCCGGTTGTCAAAACGTTCTGCCGCAGTTCTGGCGGCCTGGGTAGTGCCACTGAGAAGCTCGGAAAGACCGACCGACATGACCTGGTAGCCATGCGCGGTCAGGAGATCATATTGGCGGCTGAAATCACCTACCGGTGGCTGCGAGGTCTTGGGCGATTCCTCACACTCAAGCAACATTCGATATAACTCGGCAGATGACAGGGACACATGGTCAATGTACTCGGTTGTTCCAAAATTAAGCCGCGCAGAGACCATGTGGATCGCCAGTCTCTCCTGCTCTTCAAACGGAATATCCGCGCCTGAATCCGTAACAATTGCAACCTGCCCGGTATGGTTCATCAGGTTATGCTGACGTTCCATGTCATCGGCTTTTTGCTGGTGGAGTTCGCCAAACTCCTCACATGCCAGGTAGGCCTCTCCAGGGTTATTTACATGAATATGCACCCTGACACGCTCATTACCCCCTGCGACAACCAGAGAACTGCAGTCCAGCTGTTCCAGCCGGTCCATTATTGCGACCCGATCAAGACCGGCACCTTCAATCACACATTCAGTGCAGAATCGATGCTCGCCGGTGTCCATTTCCATCGCTGTCCAGTCACCGGAGCCGATGTCACCCATATCGAAGCCGGCGTCATCAGTCTCCCCGTGTTCGATAAACGCCCAGATACCCTCCAACAGATCCACGAAACCCTGCCCGCCTGCATCCACCACGCCAGCACTTTTCAAAACAGGCAGCAACTCCGGTGTATTGGCCAGCGACTCCCGCGCACGCAGCAGACCGTAATCCAGTAATGCATGTATATCTTCAACGCCTTCATTGTGTTTTTCTTCAAGCGCGGTTGAAAAATCTTCCAGCACCGTTGGCAGTGTGCCGGCCACGGGTTCCGACATGGCAGTCCAGGCCGCTTCCGCACCCGCCTTGCTGGCTGCAACCAGGTCTGCCGCGGCAAGAACAGCCTGGTCGCTTAAAGCCTCACTGAAACCATGGAAATACTGCGCCATGATGGCGCCGGAATTGCCCCTGGAACCGTCCAGGGATGCACGCGCCAAGCGTTCCATTAGGTCTTTCAGGGTCAGATCATGTGAATGCTGGACTGCCTCTTGAATGACCTTGAAGCTAAAAGCCATGTTGGTGCCGGTATCACCATCAGGCACCGGAAACACATTAATCCGATCAATATATTCGCGCCGCTGAAACAGACGTTGAATACCAGCAGACAGGCCTCGCACCATTCGGTTTGAGTCAATATATGCAATGGCTTTTTTCATGGGTCAACCCGGTCAAATCGTTATGATGGAAAGTCTATCACGCTACAAATGCGAACTGCTCACAAAGTCTACAGGTGGCTCTTCCCGGTGTTGTGACTTGGCGAAAAAAACCGGCTTTTGGCTGAAATCACGCTATTTTCCAGGCTGATGCCGCAAAAAACCCTTACTGGGCCTTATGGCACATTTGGCACGGAACCTGCATCGTTACACTATAGAGCAAGACTGGAGAAAGCTATGCAAACAGAACCCTTCTTTGACAGTATCAAGAGAAACCTGAACGGTGAACCGGGCCAGCCAATCGTGCTGGGTGTCTGTAAGACACTGGCCGCGCGTTTTAACCAGGAAGTCTGGTTGATCCGCCTGGCGGCTATAGTGCTTGGGGTTTTCTACAGCTCTGTTACCCTGGTGGTTTATGTCTTGCTGGGTCTGTTTATGCAAGAGACATCTCATCGCACCAAGAGCCTCTTCGAAGGCATCGGTATCTGGTTCAGGGAGTTTACCGATAAAGTCGCCGCTAAATTCGGTGGCGGCGGACATACCGACAGGGATTACTAATCCATTCCCGTACGGATCAGTCTATTGCTGTGTTAACGGGGGATCGAGTCTGAACCTGAATACCTCGGGAACCACTTTTTGGTGGTCTCTCATACCGCCTATGACATAAAACCAGCCCTCAAGTGACGGCAGACCCCGGTGATCCATTGTGCCAAAGGGCAGGTCACCATGAAGCTGCCACGCACCTGTTGCCAGGCTGTAACTGAACACCGAAGATTCAGGCCTGGCTGGAACACCGTTGTAACCGATGCCGTTAAAGTTATACGGGTTGGTTGACCCACCTGCAAAAACTATTCTGTCTTTCTCATCACCCGTTGAGGCCATTCGGTACCTGCTTTTTCCCGGGTGATCCGCAATGGGTTGCCAATGTATTCTGCGGTGATTTTTTTCATCAATACGGCCAAGCCAGCATTCATCTGACGGCAAAAATTCCCGCGCTGCGCCACTGGCAGGGTACTGAATTCTCACACCATCACAGATCAGCATACGGCCGTCACTGATCCCTCCTGCATGACCAAATACGGGTGCACCCGGCCACGGTGTCGCCTGCGACCACTCGAGTGTCGTGGTATCAAGCACCTGGACCAGGTTCACGTTACCCAGGTCATGCCATCCGCTTACCAGGTATATGAAACGTTCACGGTGTACCAGCATGACTGCATCCTCGACAGGTACCGGCATGCGGGTTACCGGTCTCAATTCGCTCTCCCCGAGAGCGAGCCTGTAGACATCCGGTATGGATTTTTCGCTGCCATCTTCCGCCACGGTGTAGCCGCCAAACAACCAGGCTGCCTGGCCGACGGTAACAGCAGAAGCAGCCAGGCGGCCTTCAGTACCCGGAACCGGCTTGAGCAACTGCCAGCTGTCTTCGCCCGCACCCAATACGGTCGCCCGCAAAGAAATATCCCGCCACGTCTTGCCCGCACCAAGACCCAGGAAACTGAACAGATGTATTCCTTCCGGGCTGGAAATCGATGCCACGGCATTGTTACTGACCGCCTGGTGCATAGAGGGTAAAGTCTCGATAGTAATCGTGTCTGCACCTATCCTGCTTGCCAGCAAAAAACCTAACCACGCAACTGTTTTGAGTTTCATCCCTTTAAACCCAGAAACGTTCGGATGCCCTCCACGTCAAAAGGCCAGAACAGCTCCTGATCATCCTCACGTTTGAGCACCGGCACGTAAATTCCATACTGCTTAAGCAGCTCAAGATCGGTTTCAATATCAATTTTTGTGTATTTTTCCTCCAGCCCTGCCTGTCGCAAAAACACCTCTGCTTCATCACACAAGTGGCACTCGGGTTGGGAATACAGAATGAATTGCCTCATGATATCGGTCCTCGCGGTCAATTTTGTTTGCTGGAAGTCATGGCAAAGTTTAAGGAAAAGCAAGCCACGACTCACATTTATTTTGAATTCCTGTCAAAAGCATACGTGATTGAAATTCGCTATACTCGATGTGAGTGAAGCTACCCCATAGTTGAGTGGTTCTTGAACGTCGAGTTTACAGGGAAGTCATTTTTAAACCGGATTTTGATTTTGGAACATCATTGCAAAAAGCCATCCAAACACAGAACAACACCATCCTGCCATGTTAGGCGTTAGCAAGCCTGGAGCCTTGTCCCTTGTCCTGTGCTTGATCGCAGCGATCCCGGCCATCGCCGGAGATATGTACAAATGGCAAGACGAGGACGGCATCTGGCATTTCAGCTCTGTACCGCCGCAGACAGAGACTTCATTTGATACCGTCGAAATGCCCGCCGACCCAAAACCCATGGTCGAGATGCGCAAGCTGGGAATTGAGCGTGAGCCCGAATACTCCTTTATCAACAACATTTGGGGCCCGGTGCAAGTGCAACTGGAATTGCATGACGCGGACAATGTCACGACCGAGCCAGCATTACCGGCAAGTTTCGTTCTTGAAGGTCAGTCTGAACAACGCCTGTTAAAGGTCAGGGCAACCGACCCGCGGCTTGGCTTCAGTTATCGTCTCTCCTATCAACAGATGATTGGCCCCCCTCTTTCCAGCTTGCCCGCCGAGGTTGATTATTACCCGCCCTTCCCCCTGGGGTTGCAGTTTCCAATCAGCCAGGGCTTTGATAACGATGCAACGCACAAGGAACCGCCAAATCAATACGCGGTGGACATCGTAATGCCCGTCGGCACCCCCATTTTGGCAGCCAGGTCAGGCCGCGTCATGGACATGGAAGATGATTTTCACGGCGGCGCCCAAATAGAGCGCTACCTGACCCGGTCCAACCAGGTCCATATACTGCACGACGACGGCACGATGGCAGTCTATGCCCACTTGCAAGCCAACAGTGTGCGTGTCCGGCAAGGTGCTGTCGTTAAGCGTGGACAATGGATTGCCAACTCCGGTAATACCGGGTATAGCAGCGGCCCGCACCTGCATTTCGTCATTCAGCTGAATGCGGGTATGGCGCTGGAATCGCTACCGTTTCGTTTTGTGACACCAACCGGTAGCACTATAACGCCGGCCAAGCGCATGATGATTGAAGGTGTGTTGCCAAAATAGTGATGGCAGAACACTGACTCTGTTAATATTCACGCCTCGATCATCGGCCTGAACTCACTCATGTCAGAATTGCTATCTCAAATTGCACGACGGCGCACATTTGCCATTATCTCGCACCCGGATGCCGGTAAAACAACCCTGACTGAAAAGTTATTGCTTTTCGGTGGGGCCATCCAGATGGCAGGCGCGGTTAAGTCCAAGAAAGCAGCCCGTCATGCCACCTCGGACTGGATGAAACTGGAACAGGAGCGTGGTATCTCAGTCACCAGTTCCGTCATGCAGTTCAGCTACCAGGATTACATCGTGAATCTGCTGGATACACCTGGCCATGCTGATTTCTCCGAGGACACCTACCGCACCCTGACGGCGGTGGATTCAGCATTGATGGTCATTGACTGTGCCAAGGGTGTGGAGCAGCGAACCATCAAGCTGATGGAAGTCTGTCGTCTGCGCCAAACCCCCATTTTTACCTTTATCAACAAGCTGGATCGTGAAGGTCGTGACCCGATCGATTTGCTGGCTGAAGGGGAGTCGGTGCTTGGCATCCAGTGTGCCCCTATCACCTGGCCGATTGGAATGGGCAAACGTCTAAAGGGCGTGTATCACCTTACCGATGATGCCGTACACCTGTATGAATCCGGCAAGAATTACGTCACGCAAAGTGCAGAAGTTATCCAGGGCATAGACAACCCGCTGCTGGTGGAGCGTCTTGGTGAGTACGACAGTCGCGAGTTAAGGGATGAGATCGAACTGGTTAAAGGCGCCAGCCATGAATTTGATCCTGAGGCTTACCTGGAAGGCGAGCAAACTCCGGTGTTCTTTGGTTCAGCGATCAATAACTTTGGCGTGACTCCATTGCTGGATTCATTTGTCCAATATGCACCTTCACCTGAATCACGGGCAACGGTTAGCCGTAAAGTTGATAGTCACGAAAAGGCCCTGAGTGGGTTTGTCTTCAAAATTCAGGCCAATATGGATCCCGCCCACCGGGACAGGATCGCCTTTATGCGAATCTGTTCAGGTTGCTTCACACAAGGGATGAAACTGAGACATGTTCGACTCAACAAGGATGTCAAGATCGCCAATGCCCTGACCTTCATGGCACAGGATCGTGGCCAGGTTGAACAAGCCTGGCCGGGCGACATCATCGGCTTACACAATCACGGCACCATAGCCATCGGTGATAGTTTCACCGAAGGTGAGAAGCTGCAATTTACCGGTATACCCAATTTTGCACCGGAGCTGTTTCGCAGAGCACAACTGAGAGACCCTCTCAAGCTCAAAGCCCTGCAAAAAGGACTAATGCAGTTATCGGAGGAAGGTGCAACACAGTTCTTCCGGCCAATGATTGGCAACGAGCTGATACTGGGTGCAGTGGGAGTGCTCCAGTTTGACGTCGTCGCCTATCGCCTTAAAAACGAATACAACGTGGAGGCTGTTTTTGAGAATGTTAACGTACAGACAGCCCGCTGGGTCAGCTGTGACGATGAAAAAATGCTTACAGATTTCACCAACCAGTTATCCAACAATCTGGCCCGGGACGCTGCAAATCAACTCGTCTACCTCGCACCCACTCGCGTTAACCTTCAACTGACTGAAGAACGTTGGCCCGACATCAAGTTCGCAGCGACCCGCGAAACCCTGTTGTTCGCCGAGTAAGCCTTTGACCAGTGTGCTGAGCCAACTGCAACGATTATTTCCTGATAAAACAAGACGGCGGTCAATCTGGGCCATAGCACTGCCGATCATGGGTGGGATGATGTCGCAGAACATCCTCAACCTGGTGGATATCGGCATGGTTGGCCACCTCGGCGATACCGCACTGGCTGCAACCGGTATCGGCGGCTTTACAAATTACCTGGCGATTTCGTTCATTATCGGACTTTCCGCAGGGGTACAGGCACTTGCAGCACGCAGACTTGGCGAAGAGCGCCACAAAGAAACAGCTATTCCATTGAATGGCGGCCTGTTGCTGGCCCTCATAATCGGCCTGCCAATGTGTGCAGTTTTGTACCTCGCGATTCCATCTGCGTACACATTTCTGAGTGATGACCCGGCAGTCATTGAGCAGGGAATTCCATATCTACAGGTCCGAATTCTCAGCATGATTGCCGTGGGCATGAACTTCTCGTTCCGTGGTTATTGGAGCGCAATACACATGACCGGTGTGTATCTGCGAACCCTGTTAATCATGCATGCCATCAATATTTTCCTGAACTGGGTACTCATATTTGGCAACCTGGGCGCCCCGGAGCTAGGTGTCTATGGTGCCGGTTTAGCGACCACCATTTCGCTTTATATTGGCACTGGCCTATATTTCTTTTTTGCATACCGTCATGCCCGTGACAAAGGCTTCCTCGACAGGATCCCCAGTCGCAGCACCTTGTGGCAGCAATTCAAACTTTCCCTGCCCTCCAGCATCCAACAACTGTTTTTCTCTGCCGGCCTGGTCACGCTTATGTGGATTGTGAGCCAGATTGGCACGGCTGAAATCGCTGCCGTCAATGTCCTGATGACATTCCATATCACCGCAATTCTTCCCGCCTTTGGTGT
>CALJWY010000196.1 GCA_937974465.1 uncultured Lysobacterales bacterium
CTTTCCTCTTTAGCCCAGTTTTTGTCCGCGGCACGGTGGCTGGTGTTTTGCAGCAGGAAGGGCGCGTCACCTTGAGATAGCTGGGCGAGTGCCGCGGCTATTTGCAGCATCGGAGCATCATGTTCCTGTTGATATTGTTCAACCATGTCGGAAAACAGCGCCAGGGTTTCAGACTCCAGGGTTTCTGTAATGCGTTGTTTGAATTTATCGATACGCTTGTTGTTGATCAGGTCAGTTGAAGGCAGCTCCATGAGCTCAATCTTTTTCCTGGTGGCGTTTTCGATGGCATATAACATGCGTTTTTCGCGTGGTGTGACAAACAAAATTGCATCACCGGCGCGACCGGCACGACCGGTGCGGCCAATACGGTGAACATAGGCCTCGGTATCATTGGGTATATCGTAATTGAGTACATGACTGATGCGTTTTACGTCAAGTCCGCGTGCCGCGACGTCGGTGGCAACAATAATATCCAGCTTGCCCTGCTTCAGACGCTCAATGGTGCGTTCACGTTGTTTTTGCTGGATATCACCGTTGAGTGCTGCTGATGCATAACCACGCGCTTCCAGTTTTTCAGACAGGTCAACGGTGGCCAGCTTGGTGCGCACAAAAATTAGCATGGCATCAAAGGGTTCCGCCTCCAGGATACGGGTAAGCGCATCCAGTTTGTGGAAACCCTGAACCGGCCAAAAACGTTGGCGAATGGTTTCTGCAGTGGTGGTTTTGACCTTGATGGTGATCTCTACAGGGTCATTCAAATAACGTGCGGCAATACGACGGATCTGTTGTGGCATGGTGGCCGAGAACAGGGCAATCTGCCTGTCTTTGGGTGATTGTTCGAGGATCCACTCGACGTCGTCGATAAATCCCATGCGCAGCATTTCATCGCCTTCGTCCAGCACCAGCGTTGTCAGTTTGTCCAGCACCAGCGTGCCGCGACGTATATGGTCCATAACCCGTCCGGGCGTGCCCACGGCAACATGTACGCCACGCTGCAAGGCACGAATCTGGACGTTGTAATCCTGCCCGCCATAGATTGGCAGCACATGGAAGCCTTTCAGATTGTGAGCGTACTTTTGGAAGGCCTCAGACACCTGAATTGCGAGTTCCCGTGTTGGTGCGAGGACCAAAACCTGCGGTGACTTCTGCTTTAAATCAAGCCGGGATAATATCGGTAAGGCAAAGGCTGCGGTCTTGCCGGTGCCAGTCTGTGCCTGGCCCACGACATCCTTGCCATCAAGAAGCAGGGGAATCGTTTGTGCCTGGATAGGGGAGGGGGTCTCGTAGCCTATTTCATCCAGTACATCCAAAAGCGCTTGCTTCAGATCCAATTGACCAAAGGCAGTGATGTTGTCGGCATTCATGTGTTGTTTCCGTGGTGCAGGCGTGGGATTAAGCTTTCAGTATGCTCTAAATATGGTGCTGACATACGTTTCTTCAATATTTGGCAGCACCACGGCCAGGGTGAAACGCGATATTTCTGCCGCAAAGCAATTCTGCTTTTCGGGTCACTTCCTGTCATTGAGACCAAAACTTTAGTGGCGCTGGCAAACCAGTTATTGAGACGTCGGGCTTTGGGCATAGCCACCCAGCCTTTTTTTAAGTGCTTCTACAAGCCGGCGAAGTGTGCCGGTCAGTAACACAAAGTCGGTGTCCTGACGCGCCACAGGGTCTTCCTCGTCGATTGTATCTATCATTTCGCCGGCAATAAATTTCAGCTTGCTGAAGATACCATCCTCGCTGATGACACACGCCAGAACCTGCTCGAAGTCGACACCCAGGTGGGTTAGTTTCATACCCTCTGAAAGATGCCTGCGAATCGAAGGGTCCGTCAGCTCGAAATCCTTCCAGGTGACGATGGATTTGCTATAGCCCTCATCCTGCATACGGCACTCGCGGCCCAACGTAAATCCGGCTTCCTGTTCACCCATGAACACGCGTTGTATGAACAGTGCCGGAGATTGGTTGAATGTCAGGGGTGTGAAGTTAAATTGCTCAAAACAGGGCCGCAGCTGATCGAGTAACCACTCGGCCTTGGTCTCGGTTGCCGCGTCTATGACCAGCAATGACTCGGCATGCAGGAAGCAGGCCCGGCTGCGCTCTGACTTGACCAGGGACTTGGGCAATAACTTGTCACGGGTTTCCTCCTTCAGGCGGCGTAACTCGGCCCGGTTGGGTTCTGCCTGCATACGCTGTTGAAATTCAACCACCCTCTCTTCGAGAGCCTCCTTGATCGCGGCTACCGGCAACACCCGGCTCTGGGTGCGCAACTGCAACAGGTCGGCGCCATTGAGACGTCTGCACAGCGGAGCGTCTTCTCCCGCGACGGGGGCTTCCCAGCCGGCACTGCGTTCCGCGAAAGAACCACAGGGAGTGAATTCATTGACAGACAGGCTGTCCGACAGATCCTGTTCGCTTTCTGGCCAAGGGCTGGTAACACGGTAGAAACGCAAATTTCGAAACATCGGCCGGAATCCTGAAGCAAAAATGACCGGCGATTATAGACCAATAAACGCGAGCAGATATGAAACATATGCTAATTGTGGGTCCCGTACTGATTTTGGAGGTGAATAGTGACACTTTAAGTACCTATCTCAACCGCCAACTCGTCAAGTCGCTGAAACTCGTGCAAACTATGTTTTTTTGCTATGCCTGAAAACGTGAGGATTAGCCTATATGGGCAGTACACATACCTACGAGCAAGACCCCCGAAACGCGGATATTCAAATCAACATCAACGGGGAGTTATTTCATCGTGACAAGGCGGTTATCTCGGTATTTGATTCGGGATTCATCCTCGGTGACGGTGTCTGGGAAGGCTTGCGAATGCACAACGGCGTGATCCCGTTCCTGGATAAACACATGAAACGTCTCTGGGAAGGCGCCAAGGCCCTCGATCTTGATATGGGGTTGACCAGGACGGAGCTGAAACATCGCCTGTATGACACCCTGGATGCCAATGGCATGAAAGACCATGTGCATATTCGTTTGATGGTAAGCCGTGGCATCAAGGCCACCCCATACAAGGATCCGGCTGTCACCATTGGTGGCCCTACGATCGTTATTATTCCGGAGTATAAGAGCCCCGACCCCGCATTAAACGACCGCGGTGTAAACCTGTATACGGTATATGTGCGAAGAGGCTACGCGGATGTCCAGGATCCGCGGCTGAATAGCCACTCGAAGCTCAACTGCATTTTTGGCTGCATCCAGGCGGCCAAAGCCGGCGCTGATGAGGCACTAATGCTGGATCCCCATGGCCATGTGGCCACCTGCAACTCAACGCACTTTTTTATCGTGCGTGACGGCGAGGTTTGGACATCGACCGGTGATTACTGTCTGGA
>CALJWY010000197.1 GCA_937974465.1 uncultured Lysobacterales bacterium
CCAGCCAGCCGATAACAGGCCAGTAATAGGGGTGGTCTTGCTCGTAGAGTGCTTTGCTCAGCGTTTCAAATACACGGCCATAGGGCTGGTTGTCGACCCGTTGTCCGCGTTCGTTCTTAACGGTTTCGCGTTGGATTTCAAATTTTTCCTGGGTGACTGCTTCCAATAAAAAGCCCATACGATCGGCTTCCAGCCAGAGTGCGGTTTCCAACTGGTTGACAGGCAGTGTTTGGTAGTAATTGGTGCGATCAGAATTGGTCGATCCGTTCAGCGTACCGCCGGCATTGGAAACCAGCTTGAAATGCTCCTCGTCAGCGACATTGGCTGAGCCCTGGAACATCATGTGCTCAAAAAAGTGGGCAAATCCTGAACGCCCCACTTCCTCGCGGTTGGAACCGACATGATAGGTGACATCCACATGCACCAGCGGGTCGGAGTGGTCCTCGTGTAGGATGACGGTCAGACCATTGGCCAGTTTGTATTTCGCATAAGAAATGGAAACACCGCTGTCATCACCCTTGAATTCATCTACCAGCGTGATACCTGCAGGCAGTGCCGGTTTGTCCATTTTAACGACAGGTGTTTCTGTCGTGGTTTCATTGTTACAAGCAGCAAGCGGCAACAACAGCAGAAGCATAATCAGTTTTTTCACGTGAGTTTTCCCGGTGAGGTAAAAGCAACGCAACAGTTTAGCAAATGCCGGCATTGGGCGCTTGGGTGAAAAGTATCAATCGTTGAATTGAAGATGCATTTAAGTAACACTAAATTGTAGGTTGGCACTGGACTAATTTTTTGCCCTGTTTACTGTCCATTGATTATGGCCAATGAATTCAATATGCCGGGGTGGCCGATAAATGCATCGGGTGCTCCAGGTGTCGCTAACAGGATTAACAGGTAAATCTCATGGTGAATGAAATGCGAAAACTGATATTTTTCAGTAACATATTATGTCTGTTGCTACTGATGCTTATGAGCAGCTACGTGCAGGCATCAGCTTGGCCACAGGAAGTGGTGGCGCCGGAGGCCACCATCGTTGTGTATCAGCCACAACCGGAAAAACTGGTTGGAAATATTCTCAGCGGCCGCGCCGCGATATCGTTGGAGTTAAAAGATGGATCCGAGCCCATATTCGGCGCCATGTGGTTTACCGCCCGCCTGGATACCGACAAGGACTCTGCGACGGCAATCGTCAGTGACGTAAAGGTAGAAAATGTTACCTGGCCGGGTTCGGTCGATGCGTCTGAACAACGCTTTACCACCATGGTTGAAGGTTCTGTGCCGAAGTCCGGATTCGAAATCTCCACGGAACGGCTTTCCGCCAGTCTCGCCACGGCCGAGGTCGAACAACAAAGTTTGCAGGACCTGAAGACCGATCCACCCAGGATTGTTTTTACTGAAACGCTGACAGTGCTGATGCTGTTCGATGGCAAACCCAGGTTTGCCGACATAGAAAACAGTCCTTATGAGCGCGCCCTGAATACGCCTTTTGCTGTTGCACGTAACAAGAAATCCGGCATTGTGTACCTGACCAGCGGTGCATTCTGGTACCAGGCCAGGGATCCTCTTGGCCCGTGGACACCTACCAGTACCCCGCCGGCCGATCTCGTGCAGATGGTTCCTGAATCTGATTCAGATCAGCCCGCATCTGCAGAGCCCCCGGCGATAATGGCTGTCGCAGAGCCCACCGAGTTGATCGTGACTTCGGGTAAACCGGGCTGGACCTCCCTGACAGGTGGTGAACTGCTATACGTTCAGAACACCGAGACCCCCTGGTTACGCGAACTCTCAACCAACAATATGTACGTATTGCTTTCAGGGCGTTGGTATCGTTCGAAAACACAGGCTGGCCCGTGGACATTTGTGCGCGCCGATGAGTTGCCCGCCAGTTTCAGTAATATTCCGCCAGCATCAGACATCGGTGGGCTTCGCACCTCGGTGGCGGGTACCAGCGAGGCAGACGATGCCTTAAGGGATGCGGCTATCCCGCAAACGGCTGCCATTAAAAGAGACGAGGCCACATTGACCGTCGAGTATGATGGCAAGCCGAAGTTTGATGGCATCAAAGGCACCACCGTCAAGTATGCGGTCAACACAGCATCACAGGTGCTGGAGATCTCCGGTAAATATTACGCAGTGGATAATGCTGTCTGGTATACATCCGCCTCCGCGACCGGTCCATGGGTGGTTGCAGACTCCATCCCGGATGAGGAAATTGCAAAAATTCCGCCCAGTTCACCGGTTTACAACACCACCTATGTGAAAGTGTACAGTTCGACACCCGAGGTCGTTTACGTGGGTTATACGCCGGGCTACATGTGGTCATTCCCTTATTACGGTGTGCCCGTGTACGGCACCGGTTGGTATTACCCGCCGTATTGGGGTGGTATCTATTATCCGCGCCCACCCACCTGGGGTTTCCATGTGGGCTATAACCCATGGACAGGCTGGAACTTTGGCGTCAGCTGGAGCAATGGCTTTTTTAGTGTCGGCGTTCGCTGGGGTGGCGGATACCATCATCATTGCTGCGGTGGAGGCTGGTATGGCGGTGGTTATCGCGGCGGCAACAATAAAATAAACATCAATACCGGCGATATCAATATCGGCAACAACATCAATATTGGTAACCGCAACAAGATCGAAAACCGGATGGCTGACAACAATCTCCGGCCCGGCAACAGGGACAACAATAACATTTATAACCGGGCCGAGAACCGAGCCCGTAATGCGTCTCCCGCAACGGTGCAAAGGGATCTGCAGAAAGCGCGCACCGCTACCAACCGCCCAAACAATCTCTATGCAGATAAAAGCGGTGCGGTTGCCAGGCGCAACGGCAATAATTGGGAAACGCGTGATACCGGAAGCTGGAAGCCTGCTCAAAACCAGGGCATTGCCAACTCGCGGCCCGTATCCCAGCCAAGCACCAGGCCTTCGACCATGCCAAGTTCCAGGCCATCTTCCAGGCCAGCCTCGCGGCCTTCGATTGACCGGGGTGACCTGAATCGTTCCTACAACGCGCGTCAGCGTGGTTCTTCGAGAGAAAT
>CALJWY010000198.1 GCA_937974465.1 uncultured Lysobacterales bacterium
CAGGTTGATTTCCACCGCCAGCTTTTCCAATCCTTCGCGATAGAAATAGCGATAGTTCGAATACCCGTCTATCCACACGGTTCCATTGGGGTCCAACCAGACTTCATCGGCAAGGGCAGCAAGGTAATATTGCTGCTGGCCAAGGTTTTCAGCAATTGCAATCACCGGTTTTCCCGTCGATCTGAATGCCCTCAATGCATGACCCAGGTCTTTCAATGATGCCAGCCCGATGCCCCACAGATAATTTGGATCAATGACAAGCTGGGTAATGTCACTATCACCCGCGGCACGATGAATGGCTTCCAACATGTCACGTAACCGGGTCTCAGTCCGGTCCTGACCTGCTGCCTCCTGCAGTGCACGATCCAATGGTGTAGTGGTGTACTGTTCAACGACGTTGCCATAAGGACGGATTACCAGTGTAGAGTCGGGCTTTAACCGAAACGTCTCTGGAGGCTGCAACACGATATATATCAGGTAGATAAAAAACAAAAAGAGCAGATTCAGAAATACCTTCCTGCTGCCATTGATAAAATGCCAGATTCCCAGTAAAAACCTGACAGGAAAAGAACGTTCGTTCGCCATGTTGTCGCCTTAAGAGCCCATTTACACTAATGTCTGGCTTCCATTGTATGAACCCTGAACAGCAATCACAATCAGCCGAAGGTCACGGCCCCGTTTGCTGGCCTCTGCAAGGTGTAGCTAAAAAGCCAACTGTAGGCCAAAAATACCACTAACCAGATCGATACACCTGACGCCACCCATATAACACATTGTTTTTATGATGTTTATAAATATGGCACGGTTTCTGCATCTAAGCGGTTAAGTATTTAACTAACAGGAGACTGAACCATGGGATCTTTTTCTCGCCTGCGCTATGTAATAGCCGCCAACGTAAACTCTCTGCTTGAAAAAGCGGAAGATCCGGAAAAACTGCTTAAGGCCCTGATTCGCGACATGGAAGACGCGTCGGAGGATGCGCGGCTCGCGAGCGCTGACCTGTTGGCCGAACAGGCGCACTTACAAAGAATGAAAGACCGCTTTGAAAGGGAAATATCTGAATGGGAGGCGCGTGCCGAAAAAGCGGTCGCGACTGACCGGGATGACCTGGCAAGGACAGCATTAAAGGCAAAAACAGAACTTGAGCAGGCATTACAGTCTGCGAACAATGAGTCAGAAAGTCTCGATACCCGTATCACCCAGCTCGAATTCGATATGGCAACGCTGAAAAACAAGTTGGCGGAGGCCAAGACCAAGCTGAAAGACATCAGTATGCGTAAAACTGCATCCGGGAAAGTACATGTCGGAAAGGCCGATGAGAGTCTTTCAGCCGGTGAGCGCAAAGTACGTCGCGCCATGGGTCGTTTTGATCGCTTACAGTCACAAGTGGAAAGGCTTGAAGCCCGTGTCCGATCTTATGAGGTCGGCGGGGTAAGCAGCAACACCTGGGCCGCTGAGGAAGTTCCTGCAGACCCATCGATTGAAGCGGAGCTCGAACAGCTCAAAAAACGGCTTGCTCAAAAACCAGTTATTCAGACTGACACTGAATCTTAATAGCTGGAACCGTCATCCCCGCGCAGGCGGGGATCTCTGTCCGCCAATTGAGCACTGGATCGAGGAGATTCCCGCCTGCGCGGGAATGACAACGGGATGGCGGTGCTATTGGTCAACTTCACCCAGGCGCACCAGCGCCGCGCTTTTGAACAGAAACCGCAGCAACAGAAAGACCGCACCAAAGGAAAGGCCGACAATCATTCCAATCCACATGCCTGCCGGCCCCATGGATTGATTAAAGGTCAGGTAATAGCCCACGGTCAAGCCAATAACCAGGTAAGACAGGATGTTGATAAACATCGGTATCATCGTATCCTTCAAGCCACGCAAAGCACCAGCAGCGCAAATCTGGATTCCGTCCGAGTACTGGAAAATCGCCGAGTAGAACAACAAACTCACAGCGATGGCAGCGATGGCAGCGTCATCGGTGTAAATCCGCACAATAAATTCCGGCACAAATAACATCAAGCTCGCGCCGATGGTCTGGGTCACGATCACGATCAGGAAACCAATCAGCCCCGCATAACGTGCAGCGTCCGGTTCACCTCTGCCCAGGGCATTGCCGACGCGGGTGGTGACTGCGCTGGCGAGCCCCAGGGGCACCATGAACAAGAGCGCAGAAAAGTTAATTGCTATCAGGTGCGCTGATGCCGGTAATGCGCCCAGACGGGCGATCAACAAGGCAGCACCGACAAACAAGCTGCCTTCAACAAAAATGGCGCCGCCGATCGGTAAGCCGATCCTGAGTAGTTTTGAGATTTTTAACCAATCAGGCCAGCTCCAGTGTTTGAATAATTCATAGGCGGTGTAATGACCATGCCCGCGAATATAGAAAAACATCAGGCCAAACTGCAGCCACATGACGATTGCCGTGGCATAGCCACAACCCTGTGCACCCAACTCCGGCATACCGAGCTTGCCAAACATCAAAATATAATTAAGTGGGACGTTAAACATGACGCCAATGAGGCCAACGTACATGGTGGGCCGCGTATTGCCGCTGCCCTCACTAAAAAAGCGCAACAGCAACATCAGGCAGATTGCAGGCGCGCCCCAGATCAACGCGCTCATGTATTGCGTTGCTGTGGGGATGATGGCGGCATCTACCGCCATCCACTGCAAGAGCTCAGCCCCGGAAAGCAGCACCAACACAAAAGGTACAGATACGCCCAGCGCAATCCAGCCAGCCTGGCGTGCCGCTTCACCTGCTTCCAGTTGCTCGCCGGCACCATCGAGTTGCGCCACAACCGGCTGCAGCCCCATTAGCACGCCGAGGATAAACATCAATACCGCAGACCAAATAGCACCACCCGTGGCAATGGCTGCCAGGGCGATCTCTTTATCTGGCAACCGGCCAGCCATCAGTGTATCCACGAAATTCATGCTAAAACTGGCAACCATTCCGATAATCACGGGAATTGCCAGTTGCAATGTGCGCAGTACCTCAGCGGGATGGTTTTTTTTGTTTAAACTGCTCATTGGCTACAATTCGATGTCAGCCAGCATTGTAGTACATGAGGGTGCTGGTGCAGCATAACTAAGTGGCTAACCACATTACTTCTGGCTGCAAGCCTCATTAGTTACGATGCAGTACACTAACAATATGAATGAAAAACAGCCAACAGATACGGATCCTGTCGGGGAAGAGCCCAACCCTTCAGTCACGGCTGACAAAACACTGACATTGGCTGCGAAAAAGCTGGCGGGTTCGGCGCAATGTTTGAATTGTGGAACCGAACTAAAGGGGCCCTTCTGCTACTTCTGCGGGCAACCGGATCGCAATTTCATGCGCTTTTTCCCGGCCCTTCTCAGGGATCTGATGGAGGACTTGCTCGACCTGGACTCGCGCTTTATTCGCACCCTAAAACCGCTCCTGTTCAAACCGGGAAAGCTCACCCGTGATTACATGGAAGGCCGTCGTTTCCGTTATGCGCCACCCATGCGTATTTATATTTTCTCGAGCATCCTGTTTTTCCTGCTGGCAGCGGTCTTGTCCAGCAACTCTGTCTCGTTCAATGTCCAGGACGACACCCTCATACATATCCGGGCTGACAACCTTGAGGATACGCAAAAAGTCGGAGAGGTCCTGGAAAACCTGCCTGAGAGTGTGCGCAATAACGTCAGTGTTGAGCAAATCATTCAGGATGTAGAGGAAGACGAAAAGAGAGCAGATAAAGGCGAATTCAAACTCGGCGATATTCAATTCAACGAAGAACCATGGGATCGTGAAACCAACCCCGTAGACATCAAGTGGTTACCTGTTTGGCTCAATGACCGGATCAATGATGAGATCGAAGGTTCGCCGCAAAAAGCCGAGCAGATCAATGGAAACCCCAACCTGCTCATCGACAAGGTTTTCGATATTCTGCCAGCCACCATGTTTCTATTGCTGCCGTTCGTGGCCCTGATTTTTAAATTCTGGTACCTGTTTGCCAAACGATATTATGTTGAACACCTGATTTTCTCGCTGCACAACCATTCATTTATTTTTGTCACGCTGATACTGATATTACTGGCCGATCTCGCCGTTGATCAATTTAATGCCAACAGTTACGCCACCGCGGCAACCTGGGCCCAATGGCTACAGATCATCCTCGGTATCTGGATTCCGCTTTATCTGCTGGTCTCATTGCGTACGGTCTACCGGCAGAACTGGTTCCTGACGCTTGGCAAATACCTGGTAATCGGGATCAGTTACCTGACCCTGCTCTCCCTGGTGACCACCGGCGTGGCGATCGCGAGTTTTGTGCTTCTGTAACAACCACTTAAAACACGCCCGAGCCAGCAGCCCATATCCGCTAATCCCTTGGTCTGCGCAAAGGGTATGACCGTTGAGCCGTGATCAATACAACTTAACCATATCTTTGTTCCAAATAGTGGAACACGGCCCTGAGACCAATTGCTTCGCCACCCGTGGGTCTTCCTGGCCGGTCACTCTGGTTCCAGGCCCAGGTGTCGATGTGCACCCAGTCGGTTTCCGCGGTTACAAAATGCTCAAGAAACAGGGCAGCAGTGATACAACCGCCATAGGGTGTACTGCTCATATTGTTCAGGTCAGCAATCTTGCTTTTCAGCAGCTTCTTATAGGGCTGATAAAGTGGCATTACCCACAAGGGATCTTCAACGAGCTCGCCGGATGCGGTCATATCATGGGCAATGGCAATATCGTTGCTGAATACCGGTGGCAGATCGGTGCCAAGGGCAATCCGTGCTGCACCCGTCAAGGTGGCGAAGTCGATCACCAGGTCGGGCTCCGACTCGCAGGCATAGGCCAGGGCGTCGGCCAATACCACTCGCCCCTCCGCATCGGTGTTGCCAATTTCTACACTGAGACCTTTTCGGGTTGGAATCACGTCACCCGGGCGGTAAGCGTTGCCCGAAACCGAGTTTTCCACTGCTGGAATCAACACCAGCAGGTGAACCGGTAAATTTGCCTGCATGATAAGGCGGGCCAGGGCCAGCACATGGGCGGCGCCCCCCATGTCTTTCTTCATCAGCGCCATGCCATTACCCTGCTTCAGGTTCAAGCCGCCCGTATCGAAACACACCCCTTTGCCACAAAGTGCCAATAGTGGTTGATCACGATCACCCCACTCCATTTGCAATAAGCGAGGCTCACGATCCGAAGCCCGTCCAACCGCATGGATGGCGGGAAAATCCCGGGTCAATAGGTCGACGCCGTGAATCACTGACATGCGCGCGTCAAATAATTCTGCTTCCACCTGCATGGCGTCTGCGAGTTGTTCCGGCCCGAGGTCTTCGGTCGGTGTATTGACCAGATCGCGCACCAGTGATTGCGCTTCAAGCAGTTGCCCCACCCCGGTTGCGATATCGTCTGTCAATTCTAAAGTGGGGGATTCTTTTTTTGGCTTTACGTATAAATCAAACTGGTAGCAGGCCAGTCCCCAACCCAGGCTGGCTGCCGCACGCTGGTCGCTGGTCCAATCCGACTCCAGGCTGTAACTTCCCGCCGGCAGCTTGGGCACCAGCGGTGAAAGCTGGTAAAGCCATCCCTCTTCAGCCATGCCAAAAGCAAACCCAAGAAGATCACCGTCGCCATCCGGCATACTGCACAGTTCACCGGCGCTGGCCTTGAAACCGGAAGCCTTCACCCATTTTTGCTGTGGTCCCGGTAAACTGCTCAGCCATTGCTCGAAACTTGCCGCAGATACGGGATATAAAGGCAAACCTTTCTTGCCAATGGTATATGGATTGGTCATGTCAGCTGCTCTGTGATGAAGTCAGGAGCAATTGTAACCGCTGGGCCATATTTGCATAAGTACCTGGCCCTGGCTCTCGCCTGAAAGCCAGGGACCTTTTCAAGGGCTCGTTAGTCAATACGGGCAATGTAAGCCCGGCCGCCACGCCTGATCTGTAACAGGATGCTGCCACGGCTGATTTCCAAAGCCTTCTGGAAGTCAGCCAGGTTGTTCACCTTTTGGCGATTGACACCGGTGATGATGTCCCCTTGCGTCAGGCCTTCGCGCGCAAGACGGCTACGTGGATCAAGTTCGTCGATTAAGACGCCCGCGAGGTTCTGTTGTTTGTGGCGTGCGGTCAACCCGGTAAACGAGGCTCCTTCCAGGCGCCCGTCAAGCTCGGCACCATCGATGATAGGCACGGACCGGATCACGACAGAGACGCTATCAACATTGCCATCCCTGAGATACTCAAGCTGCAGGGACTCTCCCAATGGCAGGCGACCCTCGGCGTTGTGAAAATCCTGGACATTATTGACGGCCTGGCCAGACATGCCTGTGATCACATCACCGGGCTGCAAGCCAGCGTCATCGGCTGCCGACCCTTCGGCAATCTCCGCAACCAGAACGCCCCGCCCGGCATCC
>CALJWY010000199.1 GCA_937974465.1 uncultured Lysobacterales bacterium
GGTTCAACCCGGCTTGCCGGGGGATCAATTGACCTTCGTCTATGATTTCCCCGCCGACCAGGCAGCACTCGCACGGGTGCGTCCCGGTTCCCCTGCCCTGGCTGAACGTTTCGAGCTGTACCTGGGAAAAATTGAACTTGCCAATGGATACCAGGAGTTAACCGATGCCGCTGAACAACAGCAACGTTTTGAAGCGGAAAATGCCCGCCGCAAACAACGTGGACAGGAAACATACAGGATCGATCATCAACTGGTGACTGCACTTGAACACGGGCTGCCCGAATGCGCCGGCGTCGCGCTGGGTGTCGATCGCCTGCTGATGGCAATCTGTGATGCCAACACCATCAATGAAGTGATCGCATTCCCCCACTCACGCGCCTGAATCCTTCTGCTACGCGCACGGCAGCGTGACCAGAATCTCCAGGCCGCCGCCTGTCCGGTTAGCCGCCGAAATCCGGCCTCCATGGCGGCGCACGGCAGAAGCCGCAATCGCCAGTCCAAGACCATGCCCGCCTGTTTTCCGGTTGCGCGCTTCATCGACACGGTAGAACGGCTCAAATACTCTTTCGATATGATGTTCAGCGATACCGGGACCTGCATCACGAACAGCCACCTGGATCTCGTTTTCAGAGGTTTGGCTTGCCGCAACCTGGATACCTCCATATCCCCCTGCATGAACGAGGGCATTACGTAACAGGTTTTCAAACGCACGCCAAAGCAATTCACGGTCGGCATTCAGCATTAGCGTTGGCGCAAGCTCAAGTTCGATTGTCTGATCTGTTTCACCCGTTTCGTAATTAACCGTGGTCACCAGGTCCTGCAACAACTCGCACAGGTCAAATTTTACGAGCTGTAATGATTGCGATCCCGTTGATTCACGCAATAGGCCGAGGACTTCATCCACCAGTGTTTCGAGTCGCTCACTTTCCAGTTCGATACGGTTGAGTTCCTCTACGACCCGGCTCTGGTCTTTGTTGCGGGCAATCTCGAGTGCGACCCGCAAACGCGCCAGCGGAGAGCGGAGTTCATGGCTGACGTCGCGTAGCAAACGTTGATTGGACTGCTGATACAGTTGCAGGCGATGAGCCATCTCGTCCAAATCCATTGCCAACTGACCAAATTCATCCTTGCGTTGATCCAATGGTGCCCCGACTCGGGTTGTCAGATCACCTGTGGCCAACCTCCGGCTGGCAAGGCTCAATTGCCCCAGTGGGGCAGCCAGGTAGCGCGCGAGTAACAAGCTGATCAATGCTGATACCATGGCCGCGACGACCAGGCGCATACCCACACCCAGTGAGCCGGGTGCAAGCAGGCGTCTGGGTGGCGCCCTGCCAATGCTCACAAGCCTATAGACCGCGCCATTGGCATCCTGCAATTTTCTCGTATTGGCCCTCGATCGTGAACGACGCTGCTTCTTCAACGCCTTTTCACGCCCGAGCAACTCTTTGTTCTGCGGATCAATGACATAAACATGATCCCGTATACCGCGCGGCAATTCCCTGAGCGTCTGCACCACCTTGCGCTCGCCCCCGTTTTCCAGGTCCCTGGTCAGTTTTGCTCGCACGCGGGCCAGCTTGGCCTCAAAAGGCTCTGCCGACTCTGCGACGGTGTTCTGCATGACAACGACCTGGTTGATCCAGCTGACCACGACCGCAAAGGTCATAATGCTCAGCCACAGCGCAAAAAATAGTTTCCAGAATAACCTTGGCATCAGGTTCCAACTCCGCAACGATACTGGTAACCGATTCCGCGTATGGTTTCGATGCGTTCGGCACCATTAGGCGCCGGACCCAGCTTCCTGCGCAGATTACTGACATGCATATCAATGCTCCTGTCGTAAGCAACGGGTTCGCGGCCCAGTGCGGCAAGATACAGGTCTTTTTTCTCAACCACCTCACCGCTGCGTTGCAACAACAGTTGCAGGATACTGAACTCGGTACTGGTCAGCTCCACCAATTGCCCTGCACGCCGTAATTCACGTGCCGACTGGTTAAGAAGCAGGTCATCGATGTCTATGGTGGCAACCGTGGAATGAGTGGACGAGCGGCGCAAAACTGCACGGATTCGTGCCAGGAGTTCACGCGGGTTTGCCGGCTTGGCAAGATAATCGTCGGCACCCAGCTCAAGTCCGATGATACGGTCCAGATCGTCACCCCTTGCGGTCAGCATGATCACCGGCAGGTCTGACTCCTTGCGCAGCGCCCGCAGCACATCAACACCATTGAGAACCGGCATCATAATGTCCAGCACCATTGCGTCCAGACCGGGCCTCCTGGATTCAGACAGGGCCTGCTCGCCGTCATGCGCCAGCCGCACCTCAAAGCCTTCCTGGCCCAGGTATTCACGCAACAGTTCACACAATTCCGTGTCGTCATCTGCAATGAGTAAGGTTTGTGACATGCTCTTTTGTGCCTCTATTTCAAGGCTGATTTTAACCAATAGGAGTGCTGTTGGCAGGACTTTACCTGTCTTTACACAAGCCAAACCCAAGCAGACACAGAAATATTGTCTTATAGACCGCAAGTAACATTTCTTATGTCAACAAGGACAAAACTTATGAACAAACTGATAATCACTGTTATATCCGCACTTTTCCTGTCAGCTACGGGCATGGCAATGGCACAGGATACCGGTGAAGCTGCAGGCAAAAAGAATCATCGGCACCAACGTGGCAACCAGGCCATGCCAGCGATCGAAAAACTGTCTCGCGCACTCAGAAAACTAGATCTTAGCGATGAACAAAAGACAAGTATCCATGCAATTTTCAAGCAGGTACGAGCTGATATCCGGCCGCTTGTGAAAGAAACCAAGGCTGAACGTAAACAACTAAAAGTGCTGACCATGGCCAGCGAATATGATGCGCCGACGATTGCCGCTATCGCGCAGAAGGAAGGCGACCTGCTTGCGCAGCGTAGAATGCTAACCAGCAAGGCCTTTGCAGATGCTCTTGGCTATTTGACCGAGGAGCAAAGAACCCAACTCGATACCATGATCGCTGAGCGCGAGCAGCGCGCTAAAAAACACAAGCAACGAGGTAAGGGAATCTAAGGCTGCTGTAACATACAAGAGGCACATCACCATGACGTGCCTCTTTTTTAGTCCTTAACCCGACCGGGTGAGTGGGAAACAGGAGCTACTCTGGCCCCATCTGCGCTTCGATGTCGGCCAGCACGTCATCCAGCTTGATATGCCGGACATCCATTCCCAACACCATGTAAATGATATGCTCAGAAATATTCTGGCAGCGGTCACCGAGGCGCTCCAGAGAACGCACCGCCCACATGATTTTCATTACAGCAGGAATCACATCCGGTTCTTTACTCATCTGGTCAATCAGCAGTTTGACGATTTTTTTGTATTTCTTATCAACTTTTCTGTCAGCTTTCACAACTGTGACCGCCGTTTCTACGTCAGTCCGCGCAAAGGCATCCAGTACCAGGCGCAGCATTTCCCGAACCAGGTCACCCATATGGGTTAATTCACCGCGGACCTCATCATTCAGAACGCCATCCATGTCTTTACGGGACATTTTTGCAATGCGCTTGGCTTCGTCACCGATACGCTCAAGTTCGGTAATGGTTTTACTTACCGTCATAATCAGGCGCAAGTCGGTCGCTGCCGGTTGCCGGCGTGCAACGATACGGGTGCACTCCTCGTCTATCTCCACCTCCAGCGAATTGACGATGGCATCGGCTTCCAGCACGTCACGGGCAAGATTGGATTCATCGTTTACCAGCACCCTGAGTGCGTTGGCCAATTGTTCTTCAACCACGCCCCCCATGTGCAACACTTTGCTGCGAACCTCTTCCAGTTCTTCGTTAAAACGACGGGAAATATGTTCACCAAGGTGTAAGTCACTCATTGCAAACTCCTGGCATTAATCTGTTCAATCACCCGTAGCGCCCGGTGATGTAATCTTCGGTTTTCTTCAGACGCGGCATGGTGAATATCTGGTCAGTGTCGCCGAATTCGACCAACTCACCCATGTACATAAAGGCAGTGTAATCCGAAACACGGGCAGCCTGCTGCATATTATGTGTCACCATAATAATGGTGTACTGAGATTTCAACTCCGCGATCAACTCTTCAACCTTGAGGGTCGAAATAGGATCAAGCGCCGAACAAGGCTCATCCAAAAGGATGCACTTGGGTTGCACTGCGATCGCGCGGGCGATGACCAGTCTCTGCTGCTGGCCGCCGGATAAGCCGAAGGCAGAATCATTCAACCGGTCTTTAACCTCGTCCCACAAAGCGGCACCTTTCAAGGCCCATTC
>CALJWY010000200.1 GCA_937974465.1 uncultured Lysobacterales bacterium
ATCCGTCTTTTCGCGCCCTGCGATCCCGGTAGGTGTTGCAGCCATACCAAGATTGGTTGTAATAATACCACTAACTCAGACAATTGCAAGTCTTTCTGGACAAAAAAACAACAAATGTCTCTTTTTGCCACTGTTGTAGCATTTTTCCAAAAATTGCTATGAATTTGGAAATAAATCACAGACATTATCAACCTGGTTATCCAGTCTACGTATACCGGCACAGTCAACACCCAGCAGGCTCTGTGCCACTGTTCCCCTGGCCGGAATCTCAAGATCCGGCTCAAGCTCTGAGAGCGGCAGCAGGACAAAGCACCTTTCATGCATGCGTGGGTGTGGAATCTCCAACTCGTCCGCTCTGATGGTTTGATCTGCATATAACAATATGTCTATGTCGATGCAACGCGGACCCCAGCGGCGCGCGCTGCGCTCCCGGCCCATCTGGTTTTCGATTTCCTGTATTCGATGCAGCAACTCAAGTGGCTTTAGCCGCGTTTCTACCTGCACGACCGCATTGATAAAGTCGGCCTGGTTTTCATCACCCCATGGCGGCGTACTGTAAAATGATGAAGCTTGCAAAACTTCGATGTCAACTGAATTAGCCAGACCGGCAATTGCCAGCCTGACCTGTTTCACGGGTTTCTGTTGATTACTTCCCAGCCCGAGCCAAGCCTTCATGATTCCCTGCCGAGACGAATCAGGTTTGTTTTGTAGTCGGGCGGCGGCGTCTGCGGCGGCCCTGCCGGCGTTGCGGCTTGTTCTTATAACGATCATTCTGGCCGGTATTCAGTTCCACACCTTTTTGCGCTTCGGTCCAGTGATCACACAAGGATTTCAGATTTTCGTCTTCCTCTGCCCTGAGCAGCAGGAAATCATAGGCAGCCCGGAAACGCCGTTCCTTCATCAGGCTCCTGGCCCGTCTTCCATGCGTATGGTTAAAACGCGGTTGCATGGTCCAGATCTGGCGAGTGACAACACTGAAGCGACGCGGAATTGCCGTCCTTTGCACCTGCTTTGCCATAACCTCGTCCGCCGCCTGTTCGAGGGCCTGGTACTCCTGCATACCCTGGGCATGCAGTTCCTCGGCCCGTTCACGTACGGGGTGCCACAATATGGCCGCTAACAGAAATGCTGGCGTGACCGGTTTATCGATTGCAATGCGATGGTCCGTATTCTTCATGGCCACCTCCATCAGGGGCCCGGTTTTCGCTTTACCTGACTTGCCCTTGCCATCCAGAACGGGGAACAGTACGCGTGTTAATTGAAACCGCTGCAGGGCTTCGAGGGTTCTGGATGCGTGACCTGTCATAAATAGCTTGCATACTTCCTCGAACAGGCGGGCCGGTGGTATATCCACCAGTAACGGCGCCATGTCGTGGACGTGCTTCGCAGTCTCATCACCCAGTTCCATACCCAGCTTGGCAACAAACCGTGCAGCCCTCAGCAAACGCACCGGATCTTCCCGATAGCGTGTGCGGGCATCACCAATCAATCTAAGCTTGCGATCAGCGAGGTCTTTGTAACCACCGACAAAATCCTGGATATCACCACTGACGGGATCCAAAAACAGCGCGTTGACGGTGAAATCCCGGCGCACCGCATCTTCTTCTAGATTGCCCCACACATTGTCACGCAATATCCGGCCATTCTTATGCTTGTGATCATCGTCATCGCTGACCTGTGGACCACGGAAGGTGGCGACCTCGATCAATGTTCCACCCATGCGTACATGCGCAAGACGAAAACGGCGCCCTATCAAACGGCAACGCGGGAAGACCGTCTTGACTTCCTCGGGGGTGGCATCGGTCGCGACGTCGTAGTCTTTGGGTACTTTACCCAGCAACAGGTCACGAACACTGCCCCCGACAATGTAGGCCTCGAAGTCCTCTTGCTGGAGACGCCGGACAACCTCGGTCGCATGCGGACACAATTGCTGAACCGCAATACCATGCTCTTTAAAAGGTATAACCGTGTGCTTAGTAATATTGAATTCCTGAAAACCTTAAACAATTTGGCCATTCAATCCATTGGCTGGTTGAACAACACGTTCCGGGTAGTTTACCATGACCAACCTGTTGCAATAACAGTAAAACGCTCCCTTCGTCTAGCGGTTAGGACGCGGCCCTCTCAAGGCTGAAACACGAGTTCGATTCTCGTAGGGAGCGCCAGTTAATGCTATTGTTTTCCAAACAGAAATCAACTACCTGAGCGCCTATAGACAGGGCCATGAGATTGGTCCGGCTCTCGCAACCCGGAGATTTGATCAGATGAAATTCGTGCTTCTATGTTTAATTGCGCTGGTTTCCATGCCGTTACCGGCCGACTGGGCCGTCAAGGGCGAAGGCAATTTCAGCTGTCCGGAGTATGTTTCTGAAAAACGTATCAACGGCAAAAAACTGTATAGCTCCATCACCTGGGTGCAGGGGTTTATATCCGGCGTGAATTACCAGCGGGCGCTTGAAGAGGGCACAGATTCATATATCGGCCAGGATTTTCCAGCCACCACGATCGTTTCCTGGCTGGAAACCTACTGCCGCGACAACCCGCAGGACTACCTGTCAGACGCGGCCGAAGCGTTGGTGGTGGAACTGAAGGAAAAAGAGTAATTCCTGGCCACCCTGCGATCGCAAACGCTAACCGGCATACTCACTTAACATTGACCACCCAGGTAATCACCCGAAAGTTACCATTTTCCATACCCTGCGCATGACAGATCACGGTATGGGTACCCTTGCTTTTGAATTTTATGGTTTGGCTGCTTTTGCCAGTCCGCTCAACCGTCTCGTCCGACAACACCTTTCCATCGTACTTCCAGGTTACCTGCGTATAACCGGCTGGTGCTGAGAACGTCAGCTTCTTACCTTTCTTGACCGTTTTCCGGTTTACCGGTTCGGCAGCGACTTTGGCCGTGCCGGTCCATGCAGATACCAGCTCACCATTGGCGTTGGTCGCCTTGAAAGAAATTTCATGCTCACCGACTTCAGGCCAGGTCCGAAAAGACGACAACCCAAGACCGGAAGCTTTTAACTCACCATTGATGTACCAGTTATATGTGCGCTTATTATTCGGCCCCAGATCAATTGAGACCACCTGTCCATACAGGTATTCAGGCAGCTCAAAATCATGGCTGAACATCGAAGGACTGGCTTTGCGGCGCGGCCGCGGGGGAATGGATCCCTCAAGGTGTGCATCAATGACGCCGGTTGCCGTTCCGTGCCTGGTGTAAACATACAGGTCATACTTGCCGATTTGTAATTGGCTTTCGACCGGGGTAATGGTGATTGAGCCGTTATCATTGGTCGTGAAGTCAAACATATGGCTGTAATTGCTGAAATGCGTACCGCTGGTGACCTTTTTGGGAACGGCGTTACCGGTTTTGAATACTCCGGCGACGATTTTTTTGATATCACCGGGCAAAATTGGTTTTCCGTTGTGCAACACTACAATTTTTTGGGTATCAGAAAAATAACTCAACTCAAAATTTTTCGGGGAAAGTGTTACATCTGCCAGCAAGGACATTGAAAAAAACAAACCGGCGCATAGTATGAAAGCCCGGTGTTTTGATAACGACATTTTTGTCATTCTCCGCATTCTCTGTACCGTAGCATGATTAATCTTCAGCCATTCTAATCCAAAATGACTGCAAACCAGGTGGAATTGAGCGCAGCTTAGCATGCTGATTTCATGTAATATTCCTCGCAGTTATCAACAGCCGGAATAAACAGCAGGAATGACACAGCAGACACCATTGGATTTTGATTTTTTAAGACGTGAACTGATTGGCGCGGATGCAGTGATAGAGACTGCTTTTGGTGAGCGCCTGATGATGTATGCCGATTACACTGCATCGGGTCGCTGCCTGTGTTTCGTGGAGAACTACCTGCGCAAGTTGCAACGCATTTATGCCAACTCGCACACAGAAGACGACATCAGCGGCCGCTCGATGACCCAGTTGTTAAGTGAGGCCGAGGGAAGCATCAAGCGCTCAGTCAATGCAGGTGAATCCGGTCGCATTATTTGCGTGGGTAGTGGCGCCACCGGTGCAATCGACAAGTTGCAACAGCTGATAGGCGTGTCCCTGCCCCCGGCCACACGCCAGCACCTGGGTAAACTGCTTGGCAACGCGCTGGGTGATGAAAAGCTCGAGGTTTTCAAACGTTACCTGCAAGAAAACCAGCCAGTTGTG
>CALJWY010000201.1 GCA_937974465.1 uncultured Lysobacterales bacterium
GTTGATCAGCATGGCCTTCTCGTGATCATCAAACTCACCGCCGTTACAACCCATTTCGACAATTTTTTCTAACTCACCCGCACCCAGGCGTCCGTCCCTTTTGAAGACTCCAAAAGCGTGCTGTTTGATTCCTTGCCAATCTGTTTGCTTAACCATTTCAGGTTCTGCTTAGCGTATCATTTGTACACCTTGTGTTTATAGTTATACCAGATTTTCCCACTTGGGTGGTATGGGTTGGGATTGCAGAATTACCTCCGGCCAAAAAAAAGGCCCCGGTCGTTGCCGGGGCCTCTTCATTTCGGTGGAACTGTTTTACTTCACGCCATGCATCAACTTGTTGATTGCCGGTGCGAGTACCAGGTAGGCGATACCTGCGATCAGGCCTATCCAGAATAGCTGCATATAAACACCCGAGTACTGGGTGATGGTTGCTGCAACCATTTCACCATGGCCACCGTCATTGGTGCCACCTGATGCGAGTGCGGCAATGATACCCGCCACATACTGCGCCATGGCAATTGACAGGAACCAGCCACCCATGGCCAGGCCGACTTCTTTTTCATCGGCCAGCTTGGTCACCATGCTGAGACCGATTGGCGACAGGCAAAGCTCACCGGTGGTGTGCAGCAGATAGGTCATTGCCAGGAAGATCCATGGCACCAGGCCCTCAGCATTGGTCATATTGCCAATTGCAAAGACCAGCAGATAGAAACCCAACGCGACCTGGATCAGACCCAGTGCGAACTTGCGTGGAATCGATGGGTTCATGTTCATCAGGTCAAGCTTTGGCCATAACATCGCAAAGGCCGGTGCAAATATCAGGATGTAAAGCGGGTTCAGCGACTGGAAGATACCAAAACCACCCGCTTGCCAGGTTTCCATGGATCCAAACATCGGTGTCACAAATTCACGCGCAAAGAAGTTTAACGAGCTACCTGCCTGCTCAAACAGCGCCCAGAAACAGGCGTTGGCGGCAAACAAAATAATCATGGCGAGGTATCGATGCAGCTGCACCTTATTCTTGGACCTGATTCCAGCAATAATAAAATAGGCTATAAGAGCCACCATGATGGCGATCAGCAGATAACCCAGAATGGTGCTTTCCGACAACAGGAAGAAGACAATACACGCCAATACCAGCGCACCTGCCCCTACAGCAAAAAACCGGCCCCAGCCTTCTTTGTCTTTGTCAGGTAAGCCGACATGTCCAAGTGACTTCTTGGCAACCTCGAGAAAAAGGGTCGACAGCATCATACCGATACCGGCAGCAAAGAAACCCCATTTAAGACCCCAGGTCGCACCAATCCAGGATGCGGTAACGATAGGTGCGACCATCGCACCAAGGTTGATGCCCATGTAGAAAATGGTAAAACCCGAATCACGCCTGACATCATTAGGGGCATAGAGTTTACCGATCATGGTTGAGATGTTTGGCTTGAAAAGTCCATTACCGGCAACGATCAGCGCGAGACCAACCAGGAACCAGTTGAGGTTCTCAATCAGCAGCACAAACAGGCCGGCTGCCATGATGATCGCACCCAACAGGATGGATCGTTGATAACCAAGGATACGGTCGGCTACATAGCCACCGGCAATACCGGTCGCATATACCAGTGCGGTGTAACCACCATAGACAAGGCTGGCTTCCGCGTTGGCGCCAGCGCCAAGGTGTGCGAAAAATGTGGTGGCCACATATACCGCGAGCACCGCACGCATGCCGTAGTAGGAGAAACGCTCCCACATTTCAATATTGAATAATTGCCACAGGGCCTTCGGATGGCCCATGAACTCTCCGGGTGGTGGCGCTATAAAAGAGTTGTTCGCGCCTTCTGTTTGATTGGTCACGTCTGAAGCTCCAAATCTGTTTTGAATGATTGTTTTTTAGTGCCGAGGAATTGCGCCTTGGCAAAAGTCAGGCAAGCATACCATTGACCGGCGTTTGTCGCCTGCTTTCGTTCGCCTATTCATTTGTGTTCATCGCGTGCGATAATCATTTCATCGACTTTTCAACACAAGGACATACAGCATGGATCAGACAGTTGCGCAGACATTTATTGACGAGATATGGAACGACTCCATTGTTCCGGAATTAATCGAATACATAAAAATCCCCAACAAGTCTCCGCACTTCGATGCCAACTGGCATGAACACGGCTATATGGAACAGGCCGTGCAACAGATTTTCAACTGGTGCAGCGCCCAGGATGTCAAGGGTATGACCCTGGAGATCGTCAGGCTGGAGGGCCGCACCCCGTTAATATTCATGGAAATACCCCCGCAAGGAGATGCCGACCCTGACGATACCATCCTGATGTACGGCCATCTCGACAAACAACCCGAAATGACCGGCTGGGCCGATGGCCTGGGGCCATGGATACCGGTGATCAAGGATGACAAATTGTATGGCCGTGGCGGTGCCGATGACGGCTATGCAGCCTACGGTTCACTGGCTGCCATCATGGCGGTGCAAAGGCAGGGTCTGCCGCATGCACGCATCGTTGTTATTATCGAGGCTTGCGAGGAATCCGGAAGTTACGACCTGCCGTTTTACATCGAGCACCTCGAAGAACGCATCGGCGAACCCTCGCTGGTGATCTGCCTGGACTCCGGGGCAGGCAATTATGAACAGCTGTGGCTGACAGTTTCGCTGCGAGGCATGGCCGCCGGCACCCTGCGTGCGGATGTATTGAAAGAAGGCGTGCATTCGGGTTACGCGTCCGGCGTGGTTCCCTCCAGCTTCCGCGTATTGCGGCAATTGATGAGCCGCCTTGAGGATGAGAATACCGGTGCGGTTCTGCCGGAGTATCTGCACGCCACCATCCCGGAACAACGCATGGAGCAGACCCGGGCGATGGCGGAGGCGCTCGGTGACGAAATATGGCAGGCATACCCCTTTGTGGAGGGTGTGGAACCCATGGCGGCAAATAATGTGGAACGAATTCTGAACCGTACCTGGCGGCCGGCGCTTTCCTACACCGGTATCGGTGGCGTGCCCGAACTGGATTCCGCCGGCAATGTTCTGCGCCCGCACACCGCTTTGAAAATATCCATGCGGCTACCGGCAACTGTGGATGGTGAGCAGGCATCCCGGGCGATAAAAGAAACCCTGGAGGCCAACCCGCCATCCAATGCAAAGGTCCGTTTTGAAACAGATCAGGCGGCTTCGGGCTGGAACGCCCCCGATATTGCAGCTTGGCTGCATAACTCCCTCGAAAATGGCTCTCAAGCCAGTTACGGGCGAGGCGTTATGTATATGGGCGAAGGCGGCACCATTCCCTTTATGGCCATGCTGGGGGACTATTTCCCACAGGCCCAGTTCATGATCACCGGGGTACTCGGACCACAGTCCAACGCCCATGGCCCGAACGAGTTTCTGCATATTCCCTTCGCGCGCAAGCTGACTACTTGTGTGGCGCGTGTGATCGCTGATCATTGTCAGCGCGGGGAAAACACCTAGCAGCCAAGGTTTTTGCGCCCGTTAAACCGGTGACGGTTTAGCGGGTGGCGAGCTCGATGGTGAGTTCGTTGCTGCCACCTGTGAAAGTTGCGCTCCGTACATCCCCGTGACGCTCGATATTCACCAGGTTGACCTGTTCCGGCCAAATGTCCCGCAACACATCATGACGCAGGGTCAGTGAGTGGAGCTTCGGGGGTATCCCCGTTTCTGCATATACCCAGATAAATCGCCCTTCAATTTCGTCACCGACGGCTTTTAAAGCCAGGGTGTTGCCATCCTGGTCTGCGATCGAAAAATGCTGCTGCACGTAGTTTGAAAAAAACTCACGGTCTTCCTCCGAAGTGAGGATGTTGGCACTCGTGCGGCGTAGCTCTTTCACCGCATGCTCGGCATCATGTACCAAAAACCGGTGCATGACCTCGATGTTTTGCGTGCGGGGATTAAACAGAATACGGGTAATTGCCTCTTTCTGCTGATGCGCCCAGGCGGGCGACACCAACAGCAAGGCCAGCGCGAACAGCCCCGTAAAAAACCGGTAGATCACTGTTGTTTCTCTGCCTGCTTGGTCTCGTCCTCTTTTTTGAGCTCGGTCTTGATGTCCTGCATGATGTCGCGTTGTTCAAGGCCCTCTCTTTCCGGCGTTTTGAATATCTCTATGCGTGACGGAATGATGCGGCGTGGGTAGTGATTGTTTTCCATATCGACATCAGCGGTTTCCCAGTGCGGGTCAACAACGACCCCCTTGAGTTCACGGTCGGTGACGATGAGCTTTTTGACGGTCTTGGCGTTACGCCGCCAGATCTCTGCCGGGATACGCATCATCTCACTCTCCTGGCCTTCAAAGTCGAGTTGCAACAGCAGTGGCATAACCAGGCCACCATGATTGGAGAACTCAAGCACGTAATAATGCCGGTCCTCTGCCAGGGCCCGTTCTATCGCCTGTGCTTCCCAGTCTTCCAGCTCCCCAAGGAATTCCTGGTATTCATTCCGTTCCTTGTTGGTGACGGTGAAACGATCGTTGTCATCGTAAAAGTCACGGATTTCAGGGTTGGCCTCCACCCAGAGCTTACGTTCGCCACGATTGCGCTCAACGACAATCGAGGCGGGTTTGTCCAACTCTTCCTGCCGGCGGCGATCGAAATCGATATCCGGGTTCTTGGTGTCGAGACGCAACTTCCATATCCTGTCGATGGATAAGTCCACATGGTCGGTGGAGTAGAACCAGCCACGCCAGAACCAGTCCAGATCGACACCGGAAGCTTCCTCCATGCTGCGGAAAAAGTCTGCCGGGGTCGGCCGCTTGAAACGCCAGCGGCGCGAATATTCCTTGAACGCAAAATCAAACAACTCGCGGCCGAGGATGGTTTCGCGCAGGATCATCAGGGCGGCCGTGGGTTTGCCGTAGGCATTGGGCCCCAACTGCAGTACGCTGTCGGACTGCGTCATGATCGGCACCTGCCGGTCGGATTTCATGTAATCCACCATGTCACGCGGTTCTACCTTCCAGGGAATATCCGGGTCCCATTCCAGGCTTGCTATGGCGTCCAGAAAGCTGTTTAAGCCCTCGTCCATCCAGGTCCACTGGCGCTCGTCCGAATTGACCGTCATCGGGAAATAGATGTGCCCGATCTCGTGGATCACCACGCCCACCAGGAAGCGCTTTTCGGCCTGGCTATAGGTACGCTCGCCGTCATCCTGTTCGTCGGTGCGCGGACCGTTGAAGGTAATCATCGGGTATTCCATCCCGCCCACCGGCCCGTTGACCGACTGCGCCACCGGGTAGGGATAATCGAAGGAAAACCGCGAGTAGACCTTCAGGGTATGGATCACGGCTGCGGTGGAATAGGTCGACCACAGGGGCTCGCCTTCCTTCGGGTAAAAGGACATGGCCATGACCAGGGGCTGTACATCACCGCCCTGGCGATAGCCCTGCGCATCCCAGATGAATTTGCGTGAAGAGGCCCAGGCAAAATCGCGGACATTCTGTGCTTCAAAGCGCCAGGTTTTCGTATCCCGGCTGGCCTTTTTCTCATTTTCCAGGGCTTCTTTGGCGGTGACGATAAAGACCGGGTGATCGGATTGTTCCGCCTCGGCAAGCCGCTGTCGCTGGGTGCTTGTTAACACATCTTCCGGGTTCTGCAATACACCTGTCGAAGACACCAGGTGATCGGCCGGAACGGTAATGTCGACCTGGTAATCACCAAATTCGAGAGTAAATTCACCACGACCGAGAAACTCCTTGTTGGTCCAGCCCTCGTAATCCGTGTAGGCATGGAGACGCGGGAACCACTGGGCCAACAGGAAAATATCGTTGCCACCCTCCCGTTCATCGTCTGGAAAATGCTCAAATCCTGAGCGTGCGGACACTGCATCTTCTTCGACAATATTGAAGGCGAACTCAATCGAAAAATCGACAGCCTGTGCCGGTTCGAGCGGTTGCTTAAGGTCCACCCGCATCAGGGTGCCGACAATGGTGTGTTCCAAGTCTTCATCCGCTGCCCGTACTGCGTTGATCTGATAACCAACCTCGTTATCCGCAAGAAACTGTTGACGGCGCAATTCACTGATGCTGATTTGTGGCGGTTTATCCTTTTTCCTGTCTTCCAGTTTCGGGCCGCGCCGGCTGGGATCGGCGAATGCGAGGCTCAGCTCTGCCATGGAATCGGGTCTGAAGCGGTTCTGATCGAGTTGCAACCACAGGAATCGCAGTGTATCGGGGCTATTATTGGTATAGGTAATGCGTTCGCTGGCTTCGATTCGACGGCTGTTTTCTATCAGCCTTACATCGATGTCATAGCTGACTTGTTGTTGCCAATAGGCATGGCCCGGTTCACCACCCGCCGTACGGTAAGTATTTGCGGTGGGCAGCACTTCTTCGAGTTGTCGGAATTTGTCTTCAAAATCGCCCTTGGTCTGGCGGATGGCAGCGTCTGCCGCCGGGGCGATAAGCGTGACTGAGCAAAGTAGCCAAAAGAGATAGCGGCGCATGGATAGCCTCATGAATGCGGTTTATGTCGAGCCATGTAGGATACAGGAGATTAATGGCATATTCTTTTTATCTAATATTATCGAGCGCAGTTTTTGGACTGCCTGCAAGGGTGGCCCTCATCGCTGCGCTCAATTTGAATCGTTGCGTGTGAAATATTGAATTCTTGTTGCAGTTGGCTGGCGAGAGCATGCAAAAAGGTATCATCGGCAGGTGGCTCCGGCATCAACAAATGTGCGGTCAAAGCCGTCTCCGTGGTACTCATCGGCCAGATGTGAAGATCATGCAAACCCGCAACGCCCGGTTGGCCTGACAACCACTGCCTGACGGCGTGTGGATCAAGATCCCGTGGAACCGTGTCAACGGCCATGTTGAGGGAATCTTTTAACAGGTGCCAGGTAGACCAGAAGATCACTACGGCGATCAACAGGCTGCTCAGCGGGTCGAACCAATTCAGGCCAAATTTCCAGATCACCAGGCCGGAAATCACCACCCCGAGTGAAACCAGTGCGTCGGCAGCCATGTGCAGGTAGGCACCACGTATATTCAGATCGTGGTCCTTGCCGGAAACAAAAAACCACGCGGTGAGCGAATTGATCAAGACACCAATCCCGGCCACGATCATTATCGTCTGACCAACAGGCTCGGACGGTTCAAACAATCGTCTGATTGCCTCCCAGCTGATCAGTACAACCGCCGCCAGCAACAGCAGACCGCTAAACATCGATGCCAGGATAGGGGCACGCGAATAACCGTAAGTTCTTCTCAATGATGGCCGCTTAGCGGCGAGGTAACTGGCGCCCCATGCCAGCAAAAGGCCCATCACATCACTCAGGTTGTGACCCGCATCCGTAATCAAAGCCAGCGAGTTGGCCAACACCCCATAGACGACCTCGACGACAACAAATATCACGTTGAGCACAACGCCGATTGCAAACGCCCGGTTATAGTCCGGTGCTGCATGGTCGTGATGATGGTGAGGATGGAGGCTCATTGGGTTTGGTCAGTTGGCTTCATCGGTTGCCTAATATGAGTGGCCAAGTATTTTCAGGCCGCACTTTGCCAACCATGATAAAAGGTGACCAGTCCAATCACAACGAAGCCGGCACCGGCAATCATCGACATGATCCTGGGGTTAACCACCTGTGACAACAGCGCTCCTGCCGCCACCCCGATGGCGCTGGCCAAAACCAGCGCCAGCGCTGAGCCAAGAAAAACCGTTAGCTTGCTGACGTCTTTATCGGCGGCGAATAGCAATGTTACCAATTGGGTCTTGTCGGCCATTTCAGCAATAAAGATGGCCCCGAAAACCGTTGCAAACAACTTCCACTCCATGATTTTTTCCTTGTTTTACTGGCGTTAATCACCATCTAAATAATTCAGGGTAAATGGTACTTGAACTGGCTTCTCCATGGTTAGATACTGCGTACTTAAATGACACTAATTCAAAACAGGATCAAATGAAATGGGCACAAAATACAAGATCTGGTTCAACGGTGAGTTGCGTGATTTTGACGATTGTAAGGTACATGTTCTGAGCCATGCGCTGCATTATGGTTCTTCGGTGTTCGAAGGTATTCGTGCCTATGGAACACCCCAGGGTACGGCCTTTTTCCGTCTTGACGACCACCTGAAGCGATTGTTTTATTCGGCTTCGGTATACCGGATGCCAATACCATACAGCCTTGAAGAAATTCGGGATGCCTGTTTCGAGGCCGTTCGCGCCACCGGCCTGGAAAGCGCCTATATTCGCCCGCTGATTGCCCGCGGAGCCTGCGGTCTGGGTGTCATACCCAAGGATATGGCGTCTATCGATGTCTCCATCATGGTGGATTCCTGGGGAGCCTACCTGGGAGAAGAGGGGCTGAAAAATGGTATCAGGGCCTGTATCACCTCCTGGCAACGTCTCGCCCCCAATACCATGCCAACCGGTGTGAAGGCCGGCGGCAACTACCTGTCCAGCCAGTTAATCGGGTATGAGGCCAAGGACAGGGGTTATGAGGAAGGTATCGCGCTGGGTCATGACGGGCTGCTGAGTGAGGGCGCGGGTGAAAACCTGTTTGTCATCCGGGATGGCAGGATTTACACACCACCCTGTTCATCATCCATTCTCGGCGGTATTACCCGTGACTCCGTATTCAGGCTGGTTGAAGACCTTGGTATGGAGGTTATCGAGCAAAGCCTGTCACGGGAGCAACTTTATGGGGCCGATGAAGCCTTTTTCACCGGTACCGCGGTAGAGGTCACACCCATACGCCAGATCGATCACCTGACGATTGGCAATGGCGGTTGTGGTCCGATAACCAAGCGCGTCCAGTCAGCGTTCTTTGGCCTGTTCAGTGGCGAAACACAAGACAAACGCAACTGGTTAAGTCATCTTTGAAAATTATTGTCACCAGCGACTGACAAATATTGTCAGTCGCTCGACACATCACGGCAAATTGTCACCTGAAATATATTTTCCCAACCACCCAAGAAACCTATAACTTACTGTATTATATATTTTATTTCTTACCATCCGATTCGTGGCACGATGTTTGCATAATTAAGGGGGAAGACATATGTTCTGAATATGTGTCTGCTTTCAAAACCATAGAATTTATGGACATGGAAGAAAGTCGCCACCTGTGACGCAACTGTGCCAACAACGTTTAACGGAAGGCCTGGCAAATGGCAGTCAAGAAGGCGTTGGGCCCACGGAATTGGGTCGTATCAGGAAAGTTATAAGCTTGGGGGACAAGCAAGGGGTGATCAGGATGCCGGGGGGTTGGCAGAACGATCGCAGTTAGGGGAGCGTAAACATCTTGTTTTTTAAGATGCTTACCGATTAAAAAAGACCCGGTTTTCCGGGTTTTTTTTTGCCTGGAAATCAAGTTGCCCTAAAAGGGTATCAAGGTATACCCCTCGGCTTGCAAACGCACATGCGCCGTCATCGCCGATAACGCCAGAATCACAGATGGATTGAGCTCTTTTTCGCCGAAGCCCCGGAAGGCCGCAGTCTGACCGCAAAGATAAATTTTCACTTCGGCTTCACCCAACGCGTTCAACAAACCCGTGTTGGGGTTTGCGTGACTGAAGCGTGCCTGGTAGGCCGCATCAGTCAGCAGGTCCTTGCCCGCCTGACCATGCACTATGATTGCAAACTCAATATTTTCCGGCTTGATTCCATTTCTCGCATGCAGGTTCAAAAACCGCGCCGCAGACTCGATGTAACGATTGATGTCATGACTGGATTCACCGGTCGCCGAAACATCCATCGATACCTTGTAAGTTTTCCTCGCCTTGAGATTCAATGCGCCTTCAGGAACCTCAAATACAGGCCCATAAGCCTTGATGACCGGCCCCGTTTGGGGCCCTGCAGCCAAGGCGTCAGCTAAAAGGAAAATACAAAAAACACCCGCCATCAGTATCCTGATATTCATCGCTCTGTTCCTGTTAATGTTGATCAAAAAACTGCTGACGGTGGGCAAGCCTCAGGCACCGACATAATCAGAAATGATATAGCCTCCGGATTTCTGATCATGCTCGAGCTTGACCATTTTCTTTTCTTCCATCATTTCCAGCAATTCACTGAAAGAACGAAAGCCGTGATAACGCTCGCTGAATCCCGGTTTGCGTCTCTTCAAGGCCTGTTTGACCATCGAGCCCCAGACCTTCTCTTCCGGGTCGCGTTCACTGAACAGGTCATCCAGGGTCTCAAGCACCCAGCCAAACGCCTGTTCCTGGCGCCGTTGGCGTTTGCCTGTGTTGTTTGAGCTTTCATCTCCATTTTCTTTTTTGCCATTGGCTTTTTTCTTGGGCGGCTTACGGCGTTCCGACTGGCGGACGATGTCATCGTAGTAGATAAATTCATCGCAATTGGCAATCAACAGGTTGGAAGTGGATTCCTTGACGCCGACCCCGATCACTATTTTGTTGTTCTCACGCAACTTGGATACCAGGGGTGAGAAATCCGAGTCACCTGAAATGACCACGAAGGTGTCGACGTGTGATTTTGTGTAGCACAGGTCCAGAGCATCAACCACCATGCGAATATCGGCCGAGTTTTTGCCGGATTGCCGCACGTGTGGAATCTCGATCAATTCAAAGGAGGCTTCATGCATGTCTGCCTTAAAGTCCTTATAGCGATCCCAGTCACAATAGGCCTTTTTAACCACGATATTGCCCTTAACCAACAGGCGCTCGAGCACCTCTTCGATATCAAAACGGGCATACTTGGCATCACGAACACCAAGTGCGATATTCTCAAAATCACAATAGAGAGCTAAATTTCTGGACTTACTGGTCATTGGGGACTTAAACCTCGGCTTGGACAATCCATTCTACTGCCAAAACCATGCCCCCAAAAGGGGCTTGGTCAAGTATCTCACCATTTTGGACCGGGAAAGAGTACCCTGAGCCCAAATAATCAACCAAAACGCGAATTTATCTTAATGCCTGACACTGACAATCAACTCACACCTTACTACCGCCTTGACCCCGAGGCGCTGATCCGTGTGATCGAATCGACAGGCCTGCTATGCGACGGGCGCCTGACGGCCCTCAACAGCTATGAAAACCGTGTTTACCAGGTTGGAATCGAAGATTCGCTGCCGCTAATTGCGAAGATTTACCGTCCCGGCAGGTGGAGCAATGAACAGATTCTCGAGGAACACGCGTTTGCAATTGAGCTGGCGGACGCAGACATTCCTTTGATCCCGCCAATGGTCATCAATGGCCAGACACTGCATGAACATGATGGTTTTCGTTTCGCATTGTTCGAGCGCAGAGGGGGGCATGCCCCTGAACTGGATCAAAAGGAAACCCGTCTCTGGTTGGGTCGTTTTCTG
>CALJWY010000202.1 GCA_937974465.1 uncultured Lysobacterales bacterium
GCGTGGGGATGACGGTGGTAGTTGTTGGGATGGCTGTGCGAAAAAGTACGTGTTTTGTTCTTGGGTTAAAAAAGGTCGCCCTGTTTAAGAATCCTGGCATTTGCAGTATCGCCGTCAATCGATATTTCAATCAGGCGATCGTATTCCGATTCATCCATGTCGGCGATCTCGCAATTGCAAAGCAGGCGAGCTAATCCTGGGGTGGTGTTGCTGTGGCCGACGACATAGGCGTTGTGTTGTGTGCTTTTCAATTGAGTGGCGAGGGCGGGCAGGTCACCGGGGTCATAAATGCTTAGTTCTACGCTCAAGGCTGTTGCCAGGGGTTGGGCTGTGCCACGGGTGCGCTTGTAATCACTGGAATGGATAGCGGTAATACCCTTGTCTGTTAACCAGGCAGCCAATTGTGTTGCACGCTGTATGCCGGCTTCGGTCAATGCCGGGTCACGGGTGCCGTCTGATTGCTTTTCGGCATGCCGAACAAGATACAAGGTGAAGCTGTCATGGCTTTCCACGGCGAACGCACAGCCACTCAGACAAAAGATCACAAGGAGCAAAATTACTTGGTTGCGCATTAAATTCCCCAGTTTGGTCAGTAAGTCAGCCTGGTGCTTCCGTGTTAGGTGTTCAATCACAATATTGAGACTCCCGCCCTGCAATTCATCACTCAGCGTCCCAGTTCAGTTAGTCATTCAGCCTGGTGTTCCTGCGTCAGGGGTCCATTCACAATATCGCGACTCCCGCCCTGCAATTCATCCCTTAGTGCCCCAGTTCGGTTAATAACTCGGCCTGGTGTTCCTGTGTCAGGGGTTCGATGACCATGTCGAGGTCTCCGCCCAGCAATTCGTCGAGTTTGTAGAGTGTCAGGCCGATACGGTGATCGGTTACCCGGCCCTGGGGGTAATTATAGGTGCGAATACGCTGTGAGCGATCGCCTGAGCCCACCTGCAGTTTGCGGTCTTCTGCCTGTTCGCGTGCCTGCTCAGCCTTTTCCTGTTCAAGCAGGCGGGCACTTAACAGGGACAGGGCGCGGGCCTTGTTTTTGTGTTGTGAGCGCTCGTCCTGGCATTCCACCACCAGGCCGGTTGGCAGATGCGTGATGCGGATGGCCGAATCGGTGGTGTTTACATGCTGACCACCGGCGCCGGAGGCACGGAATGTGTCGATGCGCAAATCAGACGTCTGGACATCCACACCCTCAATGCTGTCGCGTTCAGCCAGGATGGCAACGGTACAGGCAGAGGTGTGAATACGCCCTTGCGATTCGGTTTCCGGTACCCGTTGCACCCGGTGTGTGCCCGATTCGAACTTGAACCTGGAATAGGCGCCGTGGCCGATAATGCGGGCGACGATCTCTTTGAAGCCACCATGGTCACCATTGCTGGTGTTGATAATTTCCATCTGCCACTTGTTGTTCTCAACATAACGCTGATACATGCGAAACAGGTCACCGGCAAACAGCGCGGCCTCGTCGCCACCGGTTCCGGCGCGAATCTCGATAAAGATATTGTTGTCGTCATCCGGGTCTTTGGGCAGCAACAAGACATTGAGCTGTGCTTCCAGGGCCTGCAGTTCTTCGGTGGCGCTGGCAACTTCCTCATTGGCCAGTTCCCGCATATCGGCATCATCATTTTTAAGCAGACCCTGAGCTTCCTCCATGGATTGTCTGGCCTGTTGCCAACTGGCCCATGTGGTTACCACCGGTTCCAGTTGAGAATACTCTACCGACAGTTCCCGAAATCGATTCTGGTCCGCCATGACCTCCTGCGTCGCCAGCAACATGGCGATTTCTTCGTGGCGTTCATGAAGCTGCTGCAGGCGCGCATGAATGGAGGGTAGAAGGCTCATTAATCGTCTTCGGGCTCGAACAGGCGATTGGCCACCCTCAGAAGTTCGTCATCCTGTTGCTCCGCTGCCTCGCGCAGGCGGGTGCTGGGCAGGTGCAGGATACGTTTGGCCAGGGTGTTTGCCAGTTGGGTCACAACCTTTTCCGGATCCTTGCCTGCCTTGATCTTGCGTAAGGCCTTATTGGCAAGCTCGTCACTGTGCATGCGCGCATGCCTGTGGATATTTTTCAGGTAAACGGCAGCGCGGGCACTGTTGAGCCAGCGCAGAAATTCTTCCACCGCCTCGGTCACATCGCCGGTGGCCGCCTCGGCTGCCTCGTTGCGTTTTGTGACGTTTTCATTCACCACTTTTTGCAGATCATCAATCGTATACAAATAAACATTACCGAGCTTGCCGACATCGGGGTGAATATCTCGCGGTACGGCGATATCGACCAGGAACATCGGTTGGTTACGGCGCAGCTTGAGTGCCGCCTTGACCGCGTTGGCATGAATCACCGGTTCCATACTGGCGGTGGAGCTGATCAGGATATCCGCTTTATGCAATGCACCAGGCAGGTCGCTCAAGGATACCGCATGTGCATCAAATTGCGCGGCCAGTTCGGTCGCATTCTCGAGGCTGCGGTTGGCGATGATCAGGCTCGAGACGCCCTTGTCATGCAAGTGGCGGCCACATAGTTCAATCATCTCACCCGCGCCGACCAGGATCACGGTCTTACTGGTGAGGTCGCCAAATATGTGTTGCGCCAGCATGACGGTGGTATATGCCACTGATACCGGGTGTTCACCGATACGGGTCTTGGTGCGAATCTTCTTGCCGGTTGCAAACGCATGCTGGAACAGTCGGTCAAGTACTTTCCCGACGCCACCGGCATCGTGGGCCATTTGCCAGGAATCCTTTAATTGCCCGACAATTTGTGATTCGCCCAGCACCAGTGACTCCAGACCGCCGGCGACCCGGAACAGGTGCTGCACCGCGTCCTCACGTTCTCGCACATAACAATGTTCTTCCATCTCGGCATCGCTGAGCTGGCCCTTGGATTGCAGCCAGTTTCGAACTTGTTCGCGGCTTTCTTTCGGCCCGATACTGTAGATTTCGGTGCGGTTGCAGGTGCTGACCACAACCACCTCTTCGACCCCTTCGAGCTGGTGTATTTCCTTGACGCGATCAGCATACTCCGTCCGGGGGATGGCGATCTTCTCGCGAGTCTCAAGGGTCGCGGTGTGGTGACTGATTCCAGTGGTGAGTAACGGCATAGGGTCGTATTATATTAAAATTTAGCGTAACAAATCTGATTACCTTTACCGGTAATGCAATATTTGTTCAATTTGTGGCTCCCACTCAGCTTCTGAAAATACCAGGGTATGTTATTGGGGATTGGTTCAGTTGCTGCAAGCAGTTATCCTTCCTGATATGAATAGTGACTATTGTTTCATGAAACGACTACCAAGCGTGCTGATTTTCGTGCTTTTTGTGACGACCGCGTGTTCAGGCGTGCAGGATTCCTCTCCACCAGCCATGCAAGAGGCGGCTCCGGCGCAAATTGACGCGGCGGCAGATCCTGTTGCGGTTCCCGTGTTGGAGCCCACCGATCCAAATGTGATGTACCACGTATTTACAGCCGAGGTATTGGGCGCGGACGGAGATTTCTCCGCGGCTGCGGCCGAGTATCTCGAGGCAGCCCTCATTTCGGATGACCCGCAAATTGCGGAAAGGGCCACACGGGTAGCGGTTTCTGCGAGCGAATGGCAAATGGTTGCCCTGGCTTCGGACCGCTGGGCAACGCTTGAACCTACGAGCCTGGACGCACGCGAACTGGCTGCCGGTTCACGCTTGAGAGAGGGTGATTTCGTGGGCGCCGAGTACCAGCTTGCAAAGATACTGGAACTGACGGCATCCGACCGTGGCAGGGGTTGGCAACTTGTCATCGCCTTGTTGATGCCAGCCAACGACCATGTTCGGGCAAATAAGGTGCTTGATAACCTGCTGGCTGATTTTGACGCGGCATCCGACGTGGATGCGTTGTTTGCACGCAGCCGGTTTGCGGCACAAACGGGCGACCTGGAAGAGTCAGGCCGCCTGGTCGACCTGGCCATTGAACAGGAACCCGGCCGGGCGGAATTTTTGGCCTGGTCGGGACGCCTGGCCGTCAACCAGGGCAACAATGAGCTGGCGCTGAGCCGCTACCAACAGGCATGGCAGGCAGACCACGGCAACTTGCAAGTGGCCATGGCCTACGCGGAATTGCTCAAAAGGAATAATGACCCCGCGGCCGGCCAGGCCGTACTGGAGCAGTTGCCGGATACGCCCGAAATGCGTTTTGCGCGTATCGTATTTGCGCTTGATGCCGAGGATATGGAAAGCGCCGAGGCTTTATACCGGGGGTTTTCAGAGAACCGTTACCGCAATACCAATGAGGCCGCATTCCAGGCAGCGCAAAGCGCCGAATTACTCGGGTTTCCACGTGAAGCCATCAACTGGTACAAACAGGTCGAGGGCGAAGAATCCATCAGGTCCGTTTTGCGGCGCGCATTTTTACTGGCGGAACTGGGTGATGTTGAGGAAGGCCGTAACCTGCTGGCCAATCTGCGCTTGCAGACGGACAGCAACATCAAGTCGCAAAGTTACCAGGCCGAGGCCCAGATACTGCAAAACGTTGGAAATATCGAAGCAGCCGTCCAGGTTCTGAACAATGGCCTGGAGACACTTCCGGGTGATTCGGGCATGCGCTATATGCGTGGCTTGCTGGCAGTTACGTTGGGCCAGTTGGAGTTGGCGGAAGCCGACTTCCGAGTGCTGATTGCCGCTGAGCCGCAAAATGCGGCAGCAATCAACGCGCTGGGTTACACGCTGGCCGACATGACAGATCGCTATGAAGAGGCCGAAGAATTGATCTTCAGGGCCTACCGCTTGCAGCCAACCGATGCCTCCATCATCGACAGCATGGGTTGGATTGCATATCGCCAGGGCCGCCTGGAAGAATCAGAGGCATATCTCAGGGATGCCTGGGAACTGATGCGGAACGCTGAAATTGCCGCCCACCTTGGTGAGGTGCTCTGGGCCAGGGGCAAGCAGGATGAGGCGCGTTCAATCTGGGGTATGGGTAAAGAGATGGATGCCGGCAATGACACCCTCGTCAAGACATTGCAACGCTTTGGTGAGCAACCTTGAATCGAATTGTCCTGGCACGGCCGGCAATCCTGGCGGTCATGCTTGTCGCCCTGAATGCCTGCACCGGGGTGGCGCTTAAGCTACCTGAAGATGAACAACAGGCTGCCAACCGTGAACGGGCAGAACAACTCGCGACCATGGTCGAGTGGGGTTTCGTCGGTAAGATATCGCTGGACGACGGTGACCAGGGCGGTAGTGGCCGCCTGCAATGGGATGTCGAGCAGGACGAGAGCGTATTGGACTTCCATGCCGCGATGGGGCGGGGCGCCTGGCATCTCGATATCGGACCGCAAGGGGCAACACTCAAGGAAGCAGACGGCACCGTGCGGACCGCCGCCGCCGTCAATACGCTGATCCAGGATCGAATGGGCTGGCCAATACCGGTAGATGCGCTGCAATGGTGGGTCAGGGGCCTGGCGGCGCCTGCTGCGATAGAAATGCAAGAGCTCGATACCAAGGGTCAGTTGGCGCACCTGCAGCAACTTGGCTGGAGCGTGGTATTCAAACGTTACAAGGCAGATGCCGGCATCGCGATGCCGGTCAGGCTGGAGGCGACGCGGGATAACTACCGGGTCAAGCTGGCCATCAGCCGCTGGCGCCTGGGCACGGGTGCAGGCTAGCCCGGATGACAGCCCGGGCGCACACTGCACAGCAAACCTGGCCAGCGCCTGCCAAGCTGAACCTGTTTTTGCATATCACCGGTCAACGTCCCGATGGCTACCACGATCTGCAAACCCTGTTCCAGATTCTCGACTGGGGCGATGAACTGCATTTTAACGTTAATGACAGCGGCAAGATTACACGCAGCTGCAATATCGAAGGCATCCCGGAATCGGAAGACATCTGTGTGCGTGCCGCGAAGCTGCTGCAAGACCGTTGTCATGTCGCCAAGGGCGTGCATATCGATTTGCAGAAAAACATTCCGATGGGCGCAGGACTGGGCGGCGGCAGTTCCGACGCGGCAACAGTGCTGGTGGCATTAAACAAGCTCTGGTCATGCGGGCAATCACAGCAGCAGTTGGCCGAGATGGGCCTCGAGCTAGGCGCCGATGTGCCGGTATTTGTGCATGGACACAGTGCACTTGCGCAGGGCAGGGGAGAAAAGCTGCAAGCCGTGTCACTTACGCCAAGGTATTACCTGTTGGTTTTTCCCGGGTTTGCAGTATCCACGGCACAGGTGTTTCAACATCCCGGTCTGAAGAGAGATTCAAAGCCCATCGACATGGCAAGCGCTGGCCTGCAACCGGGCCGCAATGATTGTGAAGCGGTGGTCATGGAAATGCATCCGCAATTGAAAACACTCGCACAGGCCATAAGTTCATGGGGAACCGTGCGCATGAGTGGTACCGGCAGCACGCTTTTTTTATCATTTGCTGACAAAAAAGCTGCAATCGGCGCAGCAAGCGAATTAAAATGCCGATATAATGTCCGCCCGGTGGAGGGGGTAGACTGTTCACCACTATTGAAGGTGCTGGAAAGAGTTTAACCAATCGAGATAAAAAACGATTGGGACGTGGCCAAGTTGGTTAAGGCACGGGGTTTTGATCCCCGCATTCGCAGGTTCGAGTCCTGCCGTCCCAGCCATTTTTTAGTCTCGGGTTAGGGGCCCTTTGATTTATTCTGAGCGAAGTAGATTGTGATTCAAAATATTCATCTTTTAGGCGCGGATCGCAGGTAATAGCTAGCTATTGCGAAGATTCGCAACACCAAAGCTGGATATTTTGGACGCAAGATACAAGGTCATGAATAGATCAGAGGGCCTAGAGCTTTAAATCAATAAACCAGGTGGTGTAACAGTGGCTGATAACTCCTTGATGGTGTTTACCGGCAATGCCAACAAGAAGTTGGCGAATGATATTGCTCGCGAACTTGGTGTGCCCATGGGCAAGGCCGTTGTGGGTAGGTTCAGTGATGGCGAAGTGGCCGTCGAGATCATGGAGAACATCCGTGGTCAGGATATCTACCTGATTCAGCCCACCTGCGCACCCACTGCCGACAACTTCGTCGAACTGCTCGTCATGGTGGATGCCTGTAAGCGCGCATCTGCCGCCCGCGTAACTGCGGTAATTCCTTATTTTGGCTATGCCCGCCAGGACCGCCGCCCGCGTTCGGCCCGTGTGCCTATTACTTCCAAGGTTGCCGCCAAGATGATATCTACGGTAGGTACCGACCGCGTTGTGACCATTGATTTGCATTCCGACCAGATCCAGGGATTCTTCGATATTCCCGTGGATAACGTTTACGCCTCGCCGCTGACCATGGCGGACATATGGCGTCACATGGGTAGCGAAGACCTGGTCGTGGTATCCCCGGATGTCGGCGGCGTGGTTCGCGCCCGGGCCATTGCCAAGCGTCTTGATACCGAGCTTGCCATCATCGATAAACGCCGCCCCCGTGCCAATGTTTCCAAGGTCATGAATGTCATTGGTGATATCGAGGGTAAGACCTGCGTGATGGTCGACGACATGGTCGACACCGCCGGTACCCTGTGTGCCGCGGCCACTGCGCTGAAAGAGCATGGCGCCGTCAAGGTGGTGGCTTACTGTGTCCACCCGGTACTTTCGGGCTCCGCAATTAACAATATCAACAATTCCCAACTGGACGAACTGGTGGTAACCGACACCATCCCGCTCAGCCAGGAAGCACTGGCATGTGACCGCATCCGCCAGATCAGCGTCGCCCAGATGCTGGCTGAAACCATCCGTCGTATGGCGCAGGGTGAATCTGTCAGTTCCATGTACATGGATTGACCCGTCCCCCGATCAAGAATAATTCCCGGCGGTGTGTGAAAAGCATGCACCACCCCAAAACAATGGATGCCTATTTACCACAAAATGTGTCAATTGCTGTGTCAATTGCTGTTAAATGTCCAACTTAAAAGGGTTTTATTAAGAAATTGATGTAAAGTAAACTACCGAATAGAGAGTCAGCACTGGCTATAGTGGCCTGTTCGATGTTCTTGCGATTGGGGAAAAGAATTTTGAGCTCAAAAATATTCAATAGATTGGGGTGTTTTTGCCTTCTGATGTTGTCGCCGGGTTTGATGGCGGCGGAGGAAGAAGAGGATTACATCCATATATCCGAAGACCTCCGCACCGGCATGGAGTTGCAGGAAGTTTCAGATCGCGCCTACGATAACGCCGAAGAGTATTGGGAATTTGTTCACGGTCATGAGCGGGACGATGGTCACGATCACGAAGAACATGGGCTCGACACACCTGAATACCGCAGCCACGACGGCGATGACGAAGAATTATCCGCCGGTGAAGCTGTAGCAGCCATTTACACCCACGCCAATGACCTGGTCGACGTCGACCGCCTGGCGCTGGATATCGTTAACGTCACCGAGGCCGTGGTCGATTCCTGGCCAAACTGCGAAGACACCTTTGATGCCGTGCGTACCGCGGTAAACCTGGTGCCTTCGCGTGCCGATGAAATTGTCGCTACCATCGCTGTCAAACGTGACTGCAATTGCAGCAATGGCGGTCTCTGGCTGGACCAGCGCGTCAATGAACGTCTGCGTGTTGAAGCCAGGCATGCTGTTCTGGATGTGCCCGCACAATGCTCCTGTTCACAGGTTGCCATGTACGCCGGTATCGCCGGTTTGCCGGAAAACTTTGAGTACAATGATGACCTCAGTGACGAGGAAAAAGCCGTCATCGTCGAACGCATCACCGAGCGGGTGCAGGTGATCACCGACCGGACCGCGGCCATGCAATCATTTAATGGCTGGGAGTGCGGCTGTACCGATGTCAACATCGCATCCAGCATGCAGGGCATTGCAAACGATGACTTGCGTGAAGGAACTTTCGATGGCCTGGCGGAGAAATATAAAGACGATGCCGCCGACCGCGGACTGGTGGTCGATTCCTTTGGCGTGGTCGGTATGTACCCGCAGAGTCACTGGGGTGACAAAGAGCACGTCACCCACAACAATGTGCTGCGACGTAAGACCGAAGTCTTCCGTGGCGATAACCTGATACTGGATCCGTTCCACCCTGCCGCCGAGTTTACGGCGCACGGCGACCGCAACCATGAGCGCCTGGCCCAGCACGCCCACACCTCCGGCAACATCCCAACCGACCTGATTATCTCGGAATACGTTCACGGCTGGAACGAAGAGGCCCTGGAAAGCCCCGAGCATGAGCGTGACCCGGACCACCGCAACCGCGTGCTCGAGTTGTACAACGGCAGTGATAAGACCATCGATTTGGGCAAGGACCAGTATTTCCTGGAAATCTATGAAGGCCCGGCTGTCGAGGCGGCCAAGACAACCGTGGTTACGCCACCTGCATTGCTGAAGAAAACCATTTCACTGGAATCTGACGTTGTATTCGAGTTTGACAAGGCTGATATCCGTGCCGAAGCAAGCGAAGACCTCCAAGCGGTGATTGCTGTACTCAACGAGGTCGACTTTTTCAGCGAGATCCTGATCGTCGGCCATACCTGCGATATCGGGTCAGATGATTATAACCTCGTGCTTTCAGAGCGCAGGGCCGAGTCTGTTAAGGACTTCCTGCAAAGCTCCGGCCTCAAGGATGTGCAGATCCGCACCGAAGGTCATGGCGAAAGAGAACCGCGTTTGCCAAATACTTCCACCGCCAACCGCAACAGGAACAGAAGGGTGGATTTGACCTTTGTAACCAGGGAAGGCGAGGAGTTTGAAACCACGGTCAGCGAGGCTGCACCTGGTGAGCCGAAGAAATACGAGTACACCTTCATGTTACCGATACCTCCTACTGTGCATGAGGTGGAGAGTGCGGCAGCAAGCGGCATGGTTGACGGTGAATACTATGAAGGCGAGATGGACCCAAGACAGGTCATCGGCCTGAATGGCGCCATCGAACCGGGTGAAACCTGGGTTATCGCATTTGACCAGTCCGACGATGCGATCAAGGACATCGCCCACGAAGTGACCGGACAGCTGGACTTCCAGCCCAATGAAACACTGGTGGTCAGAAGGCTGGGTGGCGACTTGGCCCTGCACTGCAGGGTACACAGCTATGCATACGTGCTTAACTATCCGGTGGTTCCTTTTGTCCGCTATCCTAGTCCGGCCCCGGTTCCACCACCAGCTGACGATGATGTAGCCAGTCCGAACTAGGCTTTATTGCAATCGATATTAACAACAACCCGCATCAATTGCGGGTTGTTTGTATCAGTTGTGACCATTGCGAATACAACAACGGATTTATCCTGGTCACCTGCCCGCGAGCCAGGCTGTCTACTGCAGATCCTGTAACAGGGGATGCTCGAAAATAACCACCCCGATATATTCCGCGCCATACTTGGTTAAGTGTTTGCGGTCCTGGGAGATAAGTTTGTGTTGCGGTGTAAAAACCGGGAAAGGTCGTGACTGTCTTCTTTTCATGTTTTCTTTTCGTGATTTAAAAATGTTAGATTACATCAGTGGCAGGAGTATGTTCATACAGGGGATACATAGCCAAAAAAGAGTGCTGATTTTAAGTGATAATACAAGTATGCAGTTCACCATACTAAAAGCACTGTCGGCGGATACATAGATGAGTGCCTATTCACAACCCCAGGGTCATCGAAGCATGGTGTTTGATGACGTGCGTAATACCTATTATGCAGAGGCCATTAAAAAAGCGGTCAATGAGCGCAGTACTGTACTGGACCTGGGTGCTGGTCTTGGCCTGCATGGGTTTATTGCTGCAAATGCTGGTGCCCGAAAAGTATTCATGGTGGAACCAGCCCCAATTCTTGAAGTGACCCGACAGTTGGTTAGCGAAAATAATCTCCATGAACAGGT
>CALJWY010000203.1 GCA_937974465.1 uncultured Lysobacterales bacterium
GGGTTACGCGAGGATTTCTGGTTGCAGGCATTTCGCAGTGCATTCAGGGTCAGGGGGTATTGATCCGGTGTGCTTTCCTTTTTTTCCATCAGGCAAGCGAGTATCCGGGCCTGGATAGGTGTCAGTTCGTTCAAGGTGAGACTCCGTTCATGCTTGTGAGCATTCTACCGGACTTGGTAGACGAATTGACCAGGGTCTTTTTAGAGGACTGCAATCCTGGATTCAATAATGTCGAGGAATTCGCCAATCCGTTCCTTTCGCTCAAGGTGAGTATCGAACTCTTCACCATACATCGCGGCCAGGTCTTGCAGGCACAAATACTCCGGGTGATGAACCTCGGCGATAAAGGCGTACTGGAATTCCGAACCATCTTTCCTGACAACCAGTTCATATATGTGGATGGCGCTACGTTGCGTATCGGTTTCGCTTGCGTCAGTGGAATCGGTAAAGTGTCCGCGTGGCCTTTCTATCTCGCCAAAATACAGGTGGCGCTTGTCGATCAGCCAGCCGTTCTTTTCGAATACGATACCAATGGATTGTCCCGAGATAATTGCCTCGTGTTCCTGCTTAAAGGCAGGGTCGACGGTGTCGGGATAGGCAACCACGGCGAAGCTCCGGTTGATGTTTTGCCCATCATGGGTGCTGTACAGGCTGGAAACCCGCAGCCCCGGACTGTTTTCGAGGACCTCGATACCATAGCTGCCAAACTTGAGACGAATGCGCGCGCTGTTCCCCATTGGGCGGGATTGCTTTTCAGCATGCGAGGACTCGCCCTGGTTTGATGTTGCAGAACAATTTGCCGGCATCTGTGGATTCCGAAATTCTAAAAAGCGGTACTTTACTATGATGAAGGTACATATTCATGTTGAATTCGCACACATTGGCGCACGAACTCAACATGGTTGCTGATATTGTAGTCTATTCCTTCGTCTCAGACCCGTCCGTATCGATCGTCAATAATGATCGTGTTCCAGTATAAACTTCGCCGGTCTGGCCATGGATAGATATGATATCTCCGGTTTTAATGACCTGTTCCTCCTGTTCAGCGTTTGCGGCGAAGGTGGCCTCGCCCGAGCCGACCCGTAACTCGGGCACCCCCAGCACGGCGCTGTAAAGCTTGTCCTCTATCCCGTGCACACAAACAGCGGCATGAGAGGTCGAACCACCCCTGGCGGAAAGCAGGCCATCGACGGACAGTATCAACGGAATCTCGTCTGGCACCGGGTTTTCAAGAAGAAGCAGTACACCATCTACATCTTCTTCCTGTTCGTCCCAGTTATCCTGCAGTTGTTTAACGTCGGCTTCATTGAATGCCACCCGTCCCCTAAAAGCGCCGCCACTGATGCCAATCCCCCGGCCTATCGGTGTACCCGGCTGCTCAAAGGTGCGCGGACTTTCATGGGTATCCATCATAGCGCTGCGCGCCTGCAACACGCTGAGGACGCCGCGGTCGACGGTGAACTCGATTTCAGCATCCGACCCCAGGAAGCGTCTTAAGCGCGCGCTGATATGGTTGAGTTTGCGTTCAAGAACCGGCGCCAGGGTGTGCAGGCGCTGCACGGGCTCAAATGATTTGGCAGCCGTAGTGCCACCCACGAGGTCATCACCACAGGCGCTGAACTTCACGTCACCGGTGAACTCACGGAAGCCGGTTTTCTGCATGCGGGTGTTGGGAATGACTCCAGTGAGCGAGATTTTTGTCTCGTCAATACCCGGTTTCAGTTCCTGCCGGTTGGTGCGGTTTCCGGACGCCATTTGCTGCACGATAGCTGCGGTGTGCCAGCCGCTACTCAGATGCTTGATGGCACGGTATTGTTTGGCACGGGTGCCATCCCAGGAGGCATGCACAGCTTTCAGTGCGGTTTGCAGTTGCAGTTCCGCATCGGCAAGAATGCGTTCGAGCTCATCGGCGTGGCCGGCCTTACGAATGGCTTCTTTCGAGGCTTCAACCACCTCGCGCATGGCAGAGCCGGGCAGGTCGGTCTTGAGGGAAACGCCGTATTGGCGCTTGGTGTTCTCAACCAGGTCCAGTGATTCGAGATCGAGATTCCAGACGGCGGCTGAGAACGATACCAGGAAACGCCGGTAAGCGTCCCAGGCATACCACTCATCCTCGCGGGCCAGGGCTTCGGCAACTGCATCCGTGAAACCCACGAACACCATGGTTGCCAGCATGCCAGGCATGGAGAAGACAGAACCACCGCGCACCGCCAGTAACAGCGGGGCTTCGGGGTCGCCAAGTTTCAGCCTGGTTCCCTCGTTGCGCTCGATGTCCTGCGCAAGCTGGTCTACATGCTTCATCACCTCATGCTTAAAACGTTCACTGTCGCTGTTTTGCAGCCCCAGGCGTGGCAGGGCAGTGGGTATGATAAAGCCGTCGCGGGTGGGAATGCCGAGGTAGGATATGTAGATCAGGCCGCTGCCTTTGCCGCCAAAACGCCCCTGCAAACTGATCGCGTCACTGTCCACCACGCGTTTTTCAATGACATCTTTATGTGACAGGTGAACAAAATCCCAGGGGTCTTCACCTGCGCTGCCGGAATCGATGCCGACGATGTCGGTGCGGCTCTCGGACAGGAAGGTTCTCGCCAGGTCGGAGAAATGAACCAGGCTGTTGAGGTCGTGCATTGTGCGCTGGAAATTGGCCAGCACGGCACGCATTTCATCTTTCCCGTAACCCAGGTGTTCAGCCATGACTTCATAAGCATTGCTGACCCGGTGGACAAGGCGATGATAGTTGCGCTGAATCTGCTCAAGCCCATCCAGCAGTTCCGACTGGCTGCGGGCGGGATTGATCACCATCGTGGACAGATCCCAGAGCTCACGTGAAAACAGTCCGTCGCGATCCAGGTTGCCGGCACATAGGTGGACGATGCGCAGACACTCGGTAAGGTCTACCGTGTCTTCATGGTAGTCGGATGCAACATGTCTCAGGGCAAAGAAGCCAAGTTCTTCGAGGATGCAATCGAGTTGATGCAGCAGGTAGCGCTGGGCCGTGAAAATACCGTCGCCGGCGAGGGATTCGAGTTCAGCGCGTAGCGAGCAACTGCGTTCAAATGCCTTGAAGTGTTCGCCACCTTCGTAAAGTTCCAGTAAACCATCCAGCTCCCGGAACAGGGCATCCTGGTGGTCAAGGCGGATTTGCAGACAAAACGCATCAACGGCAGCGCGGGCTTCGCTTTCAACCTGCTCAACCGGGAAGTCGACGCAGCCGGGCAAAGTTTCCTGCAGACGTTTGAGACTTGCTTCAAAGGGTTTCCGCGCCTCATCGCTCCAGGCGCCATCCCGCAACTTGCTGACCATGCTGCGCAGACGGTGTTGATAAACCCATTGGTTATGTGCCTGGATACCCTTGCTGATCAGCGAGTCGAGTTCTTCCTCCAGGGTATTGGTGGATTCGCAGCGCACCAGTTCGTTGGCATAGGTTTCGCGCCATTCTGCAACCCTGCGGGCTATCTGCGAGCTTCCCAGCAGCTGCTCGAGGTCCAGGACAATGCGCTTGACCAGTTCTTCGACATTTTCGTTGTTACGTGCCGCTTCGTCTGCAGGTCCCGGTACTTCACGTTCCGGATCCGGGAAGTCCGCCGCGCCGGTCTGCAGCCACTGCAGGTAAGCGCGCGCAAGCTTGAGTGTGTGCTTACCCATTGCATGGTGCGTGCTGCGCCGGATCTCGTTGGTGATTGCGCTGCCACGGACATGAACCTCGGCGAGATCAATGGTGTCCTGCCAGACCTCATCGATCAGCTTGGGCTGTGAGACCAGGCCGGAAATGCTGCGCACCAATATGCTGGTGGGAAGACGCAGGCGGTCGGCGAAGGGGCCATTCATGAATTCCGCCAGTTCGAGGCGCACCCGGGTAATCTCCGGTTTCAGATTCTTCGCACCGGGCATGCCCCGGTAGGAACTGCTGCACAGACGTGCAACCAGGAAGCGCAGCAGGTAAACCGCCTCGTGGCGACTGCCACAATTATTCAGGCGTCTGAGCAAGCGCGCAAGATCGCGCAGGCGTGAAACCTGGATGGTTGGCATGTCGTCAACATGCAGGTGATAAATCTCACGCTCCAGGTCGATTGCATCACCGGTTGCGCCTGCCAGGTCGGCGATCAGGGCATCGGTAACCAACGTGCCGTGCGGCAGGCGTACCTGGCGTATGGGTTGTTCAGAACCCTTTTGCAGAACATAAATTGACAGTCTGCCCTGTGCATCGTATGGCACTATCAGGCTGTTATTGGTGATGAAGAAGCGGTGATTGACGATTTCAAACATCCGGTATCTTCGGCCCACAAACTTGATGGTTTTCAGGTATGTGCGCAGCGTGTCTTTACTGTGGTCTTTGTCGCTGTCAGTCAGGTAGGCCTTGACGAGGATATGGTTCAGCTCATCGATGTAACGGGCTTCCTGAACACTGAATCGCTGTGTCTCTGCGTCCGGCAGGGTAGGCATGGTCGGCGCGAATGGCGCCGGATGGGCGGCCTGCATTGCGGACGGGTGATAAATACCGGTCAGTTTGCGCAGTGCCTCGTAAAGTGGGACACCTTGCTTTTCCAGCTTGTTGTTGACCTGCCTGAGCGCTGCCACATAATCGTCAAACAGGCTGCCCTCGATGGGTATGTTATGGGCGCCTGCCAGGCGTTCGATGATGACCAGCAGTTCTTCGCGCAGAAATTCGTACAACTCCTGCCCGCGAACGTGGGCAACACCACGGGACATGGCCAGGGAGATTGACAGGATGGCATTCATACCCAGGTTTTGCTTACGCTGCATCAGGTTAATCTGGGTTTCTGTATCAGCATCTTCAGCCAGTTTTCCACGTCGTTTTGCAGTGCTTAATTCAAGCTCTAGCAGGGCACGGTCAATATCAAACAGGCTCCACTCCGCGATGTTTTTTTCTTCGAAACAGGGTGCAGCGAACTCATGGACATGATCAACGGCATTCAGGCAGCCTTTACCCTCGTAACGCAGCGTGCGCTTGAATAGCGCCAGCAGAACATCATCAGCGCAATCATCGATCTGGCTGCGCGTGACCTTGGGATCAAATGCATAAACACCGGGTTCGACTTCGCGGACCAAATCTGCATGCCGCTCCACGGCCTCCAGGTATTCGGCGCGTTCAAATACGCCATCGACCAGGTGCACGGCTTCGCCGGTTCCGGATGAAGTGCCCAGCGGGGTCGCACCATGGAATGACATCCGCACCCGGCTGTCTGCGGTAGCGCCCGGCAAGGCCAGCAACAGGTCTACCCCCACGGTTGGAATACCTGCGTTGGTGGGTTCCTCCCTCGCTCTGAGACGCTCAACGGTGGCAAATTCAGGCAGGTCGGGCTCCATGACGTTGGCCTCCACCACGCGTTCCATCTGCGTTGTGACGGCCTGGTACTTGACCAGCCGTTCTGTATTTGCTCCACCACCGGCTTTGAGGCCCAGGGCGTTGGTGGCCAGGGCGATGTGCGCTTCCATGTCATCATTCGGACTGTTCGAACGGTGTGAGACAACGATTTCCAGACCCTTGCCGAGAGTCACCAGTACGGCCAGCAGGGTTTCATACAGTGAACCGATCTGGTTGGCTTTGAGCAAAGCCGCGTTGATCAGGCCCTGGCTCGAAGCGGTCTCGATGGTGTGATCGTTGGTGGTGACCAGGTCGTCGCCGATGACG
>CALJWY010000204.1 GCA_937974465.1 uncultured Lysobacterales bacterium
AATTCGTTGATCTGTTCGAGACGGGTTAATTCTCGTGCCTGCTTTTCTGTGATTAAGCGGTAATCCTTGAGCCAAAAGGATAAAAGACTGACCAACACTGTAATGATAAATGTCGTAACGCCATAAAAACCGGCCTGGATAAGGCCTGACAGGGGTTCCGTACGCAGCATAATACTGGTAACAGCCTCTCCAATCAGTGCCAATGCTACGAGCGAAGCAAGGAACAAGGCGGTCCTTAATGGCAGCAGGATGGCACCTGAGGCGCTTGCGAAAATCAGCAAAACGGCCAGACCGCCGCCCAGGCCGCCAAACATGAACATCAGCACAGACAAAAATAAAATATCGATCAGTAGAGATATCTGCGCAAGAATATAATACTGAGTGTTACTTCGGCGGGCCTCCAATGCCAGGTAGACGGCCAAAACAACATAAGAAATCAGGATGGTGCCAACAATCGCACCGCTGACGATGTAGTACGACTTGATCAGCAACCCGGCAAAGAATGCCATGGTTAGTGCGATACTGATGAACAGCCTGAACAGGTTCAGGTAGGTCACAATGCGGCGGGTCAGGTCCTCTGGAAGAGGGTATTTTGCGGGGTCTGTTATTTGGCTCATTTTTTCCCTGCAGAGCAGATCGCTTGTTAAAGTTTAAGTCTCTAACGGAAGCTTTTGCATGACTTCCAAGGCGTGAAGTATATCACTCAGAAGTTACTTGGTTTGTCTTTGCTTTGAAGACCGTTTCAGGGGAAAATACCCCCTTTGGCGCAGCCGGGCTGCGGCACCTGATTTTCAGAGTCCTTCATTGAGGAGAAAGCATGAATTTCCATGAATACCAGGCGAAGGAATTATTCGCCAGTTACGGAATACCCGTTCCAGGCGGCACGGTGGCACGTACACCGGATGAAGCCGTTGTAGCGGCTCAAAAGCTCGGTGGCAAAATGTGGGTGGTTAAGGCCCAGGTCCATGCGGGCGGCCGCGGCAAGGCGGGCGGGGTTAAGCTGGTTCGTACACTTGACGATGTACGTACTGAAGCCGAACGCATGTTGAATATGAAAATCAGCACGTATCAGACAGGCGGCTTGTCTCTGCCGGTAGATTCGGTATTGATCGCTGAAGCCACCGACATTAAAACCGAACTGTATCTTTCGGCGTTGATTGATCGTGTCCACCGTTGTGTCACCTTCATGGGCTCAGCTGCGGGCGGTGTGGATATTGAGCAGGTTGCGGCCACGGAACCGGAAAAGATTGTCACCGTGAATATTGACAATACGGCCGGTTTCCAGGCCTTCCAGGGCCGCCAAATGGGTTTTGGCATGGGGCTGTCTGCAAAGCATGTAGGCCAGTTGACCAAGATCATGACTGCACTCTACAAGTTATTTATTGAGAAAGACCTGAGCTTGTTGGAAGTCAATCCATTGATTATTGATAGCGAAGACAATTTGATTGCTTTGGATGCCAAGATCAACATGGACGACAATGCCCTGTTCAGGCACCACGATCTGGCAGCGATGCGCGACGAGGCCCAGGAAGACCCGACCGAAGCCGCGGCCAGTCGCCATGGTCTCAACTATATAACCCTTGATGGCAATATTGCGTGCATGGTCAACGGTGCAGGTCTGGCCATGGCAACCATGGATGTCGTAAAGCTAAACGGTGGTGAGCCGGCCAACTTCCTTGATGTGGGTGGTGGCACCAATGCCGATCGCGTTAAAGAGGCTTTCAAAATTATCCTGTCCGGCGAACATGTTGATGCCATTCTGGTCAATATTTTCGGTGGTATTGTGCGCTGCGATTTGATCGCCGAGGGCATTATTGCGGCGGTTGAAGAAGTCGGTGTCAGTGTGCCGGTGGTCGTGCGACTGGAAGGAACGCTTGTGGATGAGGGTAGAAAATTGTTGGCAGACAGCGGTCTTGCCATTATTTCCGCATCTGATTTGAATGACGCTGCAAAGAAAGTTGTTGCAGCAGCCAATAACAGCGAGGTGGCCCAATGAGCGTCCTGATCAACAAAGATACCAGAGTCATTTGCCAGGGTTTTACCGGCAGCCAGGGCACGTTTCATTCGGAACAGGCCATCGAATACGGCACACAGATTGTCGGTGGCGTAACACCGGGCAAGGGCGGACAACAACACCTTGGACGGCCGGTATTCAATACCGTATCCGAGGCGGTTGCAGAAACCGGTGCTGATGCAACTGTTATTTATGTTCCACCACCATTTGCGGCCGATGCCATATTGGAAGCCGCCGATGCCGGGATTGGAGTGATCGTTGCGATCACCGAAGGTATCCCGGTGCAGGACATGATTCGGGTGAAGGCTGTATTGGATAACAAGCCTGACACATGGCTGGTTGGCCCCAATTGCCCGGGTATTATCACTCCGGGTGGCTGCAAAATCGGCATCATGCCTGGTCGTATTCACAGCCCGGGCAAGGTTGGCGTGGTTTCCCGTTCCGGCACACTGACCTATGAAGCGGTTTACCAGACAACCCAGGAAGGGCTGGGCCAGACCACCGTGATCGGCATTGGTGGTGATCCGATCCAGGGCATGAACTTTATCGATTGCCTGCGCCTGTTCCAGGATGACGATCAGACTGAAGGGATCATCATGGTTGGCGAGATTGGCGGTTCTGCAGAAGAAGACGCTGCCGAGTTCATCTCCGAGTATGTGACCAAGCCTGTGGTTGCCTATATTGCAGGCGTAACTGCGCCTCCGGGCAAACGTATGGGCCATGCGGGCGCCATTATCGCGGGTGGTAAGGGTACCGCTGAAGCCAAGTTTGAGGCTTTGGAAGCGGCGGGCGTCACCACGGTCCGTTCCCCTGCTGACCTTGGTCATGCAATCAAGAAAAAGCTCTAAGCATCGCTTATGTGACCTGCCCGTTATTCGGGCAGGTTCACGCTTATAATCCCCCCATGATAAAAATTGCTCTAGCTCAACGGGACTTCCCCGTTGGCAGCATGACCGGCAACCTCAAGCGTGCGCGCGAATATATTGCCTTTGCCCGGCATAAGGGCGCCGACCTGATCCTGTTTCCGGAAATGGCTCTCAGCGGATATCCGCCTGAGGACCTGTTGTTGCGTCCCGGCTTTATGCACCGCTGTCATGATGTTCTGGAACAACTGGTGGAAAGCGTCCATGACATAGACGTGGTCATAGGGCACCCGTGGTCAGAGGGCAATGAGCGATTCAATGCGGTAACCTGGATTCGTGATGGCGCTGTCCTTGGAAGGTATTTCAAGCAGGCCTTGCCCAACTACGGTGTGTTTGACGAGCGTCGCTACTTTTCATCCGGCCAGGAGCCACTGGTCATTGAGGTAAAGGGCAGTCGCGTGGGCGTGGTGATCTGCGAGGATGCCTGGGTTTCGGGCCCGATTTCGCAGGCAAAAAATGCCGGGGCAGAATTGATATTGCTACCCAACGCTTCTCCCTATTGCGAAACGAAGCTCACCAGCCGCTTGGGGACACTTCGCGACCGCGATGAAGAGTGTGGGCTACCCATCGTTTATAACAACCTTGTTGGTGGTCAGGATGAACTGGTGTTTGACGGTCGTTCGATGTTGCTCAGCACGGATGGTGGCCTCAGTATTCGTGAAAACCCCTGTGAGGAAGAATTACACATTGCCTGTTTTGATCCCGGTTCCGGTTGTGTGCAGTTTGAAGGCGAAGAGCAAACATTCAATCTAAAAGAAAACACCATTCTTGAGAGTGAAAACCTGGTTGCTGATATCTACACCATATTGGTACGTGGCCTGAAAGACTATATACAAAAAAATGCTTTTACCGATGTCGTCATCGGCCTTTCAGGCGGCATAGATTCCGCCCTGACCCTGGCGTTGGCTGTTGACGCTTTGGGTGCAAACCACGTTCACACCGTCATGATGCCGAGTCGTTATACGTCGGATTTGAGCCTGGAGTTGGCCATCCAGCAGGCTGAAATGCTTGGTGTGTCGCACCGGGAGATTTCCATTGAGCCGTCTTACCAGGCCTTGCTCGAAGCAATGCAGGAATCATTTGCAGGTTGCGAGACGGACGTTACGGAAGAAAACCTGCAAGCCAGGGTGCGTGGCAATATGTTGATGGCATTGTCCAACAAGTTTGGCTGGATGGTGCTGGCGACGGGTAACAAGAGTGAACTGGCAGTGGGGTATAGCACCATCTATGGTGATATGTGTGGCGGGTTCTCGCCGATCAAGGATTGTCTGAAAACCCGGGTCTATGAATTAAGCCGCTATCGCAACACACTTTCACCTGCCATTCCCCAGGCCGTCATCGATCGTCCGCCGTCTGCCGAATTGGCGCCAGGACAACTGGACCAGGACAGCTTGCCCGAATATAGAATTCTGGACCAGGTCCTGGTTCATTACATTGAGCAGGACTGGTCGATTGCGGAAATCGTCCAGCACGGATTTGATGAAGACATGGTGCGCCGGGTGGCAGCCATGGTAATTCGCAATGAATATAAACGCCGCCAGGGCGCGCCGGGTGTCAGGATTACATCAAGGGCTTTTGGGCGCGACAGGCGCTACCCGATCACGTCGGGCTGGCATGAAGAAAGTATCAGGAAGGTCTGAAAAACGACGCCAGCTTGCTAGTCTTTGCCGAAGGGCCATAGTTTGCTGAAGAATCCACGCTCCGACTCACCGGTGACATACGGGTGGTCCGGGTAATTCAAAGTCAACACCTTCATGGTGTCTTCAGCCAATTCCGGTAAGCCCATTTCTGTATAACTGATATGCAGAATTTCCAGGGCATTCCCCAGTTCCGGTGAGCCCGGGTAGTTTTCCAGCGCATAACGGGCCCTGTTGGCAGATGCAACATAGGCTTTGCGGCGCAGGTAGTAACGGGCTACATCCAGCTCGTAAAACGAAAGGTTGTTGCGCAGAAATACCATGCGTTGCCGCGCATCGGGTGCGTAGCGGCTGTCCGGAAAGCGCCGGATCAACTCATCAAAATCGCGGAAAGATTCGCGTGCAGCGGTCTGATCGCGGTCCCGCACACGAGACGGCATCATGCGCTCCATAAAGCCAACACGTTGCTCATAGTTGGTTAAACCGCGGATGTAATACGCATAATCCACATTGGGATGGCTTGGGTAGGTCCTGATGAAGCGGTCGGCCGTTGACAGCGCAGCCTCGGGAATGCCGCCCTTGTGATACGCATAAGCCAGTTCCAACTGAGCCTGTTCTGAATAGCGGCCAAACGGAAAGCGCGTGGTCAGGGCTTGGTACGATTGAACTGCGCGGCCCCAATTCTGTGCATCCAGGTACCGTTTGGCTTCGTTGTACAGCGCCGAGGCATCGCGGGTATCCTGGGCGTCGTCTTTACGGCAACCGGTCGCCACCACCAACATCAGCACAGTGAGTATGGAAATCAGCAATTTGGAAGCGTTTGACAACTTCAGTGAAGACGAAGCAAGAGACATGTTTTGGCCTGGCAAAATACAGAAGGCGGAATGATAGCGAAAAAGACCGAGTAAAACCATAGAATAGAGCCGTGCAATAATGCCCGGATCATACCTGGATAGCAAATAGTGCCCAAACAAATCAATCTTCAGCAGCAAATTGCCGCGACTTTAGCCGGTTTCAGGCTTGATCAGGCCGCGGTTGAGATGTTTCCGGATTTCTCGCGCGGGCGATTGCAGCATTGGATCAAGCAGGGCGAATTGACGGTTAATGGTAAGCGCTCCAAGCCCAGTGCGCGTGTTTTTGGTGGTGAGATGCTGCAAATCGAGGCTCAACTGGTCGCAGAGGGTGAAGTTGAGGCGCAGGATATACCGCTGGATATCCTTTTCTCAGACGAACATCTAATTGTCGTCAACAAACCGGTTGGCCTTGTTGTACACCCTGCGGCCGGCAACTGGGATGGAACCTTACAAAACGCCCTGTTGAACTACGACCCGGATCTGGGTTCACTACCGCGATCCGGAATAGTGCACCGGTTGGATAAAGACACCAGCGGCGTGATGGTGGTTGCCCGTAGCCTGAAAGCGCATGCCAGCCTGGTCAACCAGTTACAGACGCGCAGCATGAGCCGCGTCTATGAGGCGCTTGTTAAGGGTGAAACCCCGACTGCAGGCACCATCGATGCAGCCATTGACCGCAATCCGCGTGATCGCAAAAAAATGGCGGTCGTTAAAAATGGCAAACCTGCCACCAGTCATTACAAGTTAATCCAGCGTTTACCCGGCACCAGTCACGTGGAGGTATCGCTTGAATCTGGCAGAACCCACCAGATACGTGTGCACCTGACACACATTGGCTATCCCATCGTCGGCGACCCGATCTATGGCCGTGGGCCGATAAAACAAAAAGGGCTGCCAGCACTTGCGATTGAGCTCATCAATGGCTTTCCAAGGCAGGCACTTCACGCCCGGACGTTAAAACTGGTGCATCCGGAATCTGGCGAGACTTGTGAATTTAGTGCGCCGCTGGCCGCCGATCTGGATGAGCTGATCAATTCCCTCAAACACGCCACAAAAGATGATTGACCTGATCCGGCCGGATTGGCCCGCGCCACCCAATGTCCGTGCATTTACCACTACCCGTAAAGGCGGATTCAGCAAGGGTCCGTGGGCCAGCTTTAACCTGGGTGATCATTGTGGTGATGATCCTGTGCATGTCGCGCAAAACAGGGAACTGTTGCAACAACATTTACCAAGCGAACCAAGGTGGCTAAACCAGGTACATGGCAACAAGGCGGTCGCCTGGGAAGATTGCCAAGCTGGCAGGCCTGAGGCGGATGCAGTTTTTAGCTCCCAAGTGGAACAAGTCTGCGCAGTTTTAACCGCCGACTGCCTGCCCGTTTTGTTTTGCAACAAAGCCGGGACAAAGGTCGCAGCAGCGCACGCAGGCTGGCGGGGTCTCGCTGCCGGCGTCCTGGAAGCGACGGTTTCTGCAATGGACTGCGACCCCAATGAACTAATGGTCTGGATGGGACCAGCGATCGGGCCGGGGGCGTTTGAAGTCGGCCAGGATGTATATGATGCCTTTGTCAGTTCAAATCCTGAAAATGCCTCTGCCTTCAAACCCCTTCACAAAAAATGGTTGGCAGACATTTATCTGCTCGCCAGGCTGTCGCTGGCCAGATCCAACATCAAAATTGTTGCTGGTGGTGAGTTTTGTAGCCATGCGGATCACAGCCGCTTCTTTTCATTTCGTCGTGATGGACAAACCGGCAGAATGGCCAGCGTAATCTGGCTGGAAATGTGAAGCCAGCAACCGCTAGTTAGTAATCCCCAAAGATTTATTGACGTTGCCAAACGAGACCTCGTTTTCGGACTGCAAGATCGCGAGTCAATTCCCTACAAGAATCCCTTCTTTATCCCCAAAGAATCAATAGACCGATAGCAGCAGACTCTCCTTTAGAGCGAAGAAAGCCGGGCAAAAATTTGTTTGGCAGACATTAAGGGGGATTTCAGATGTTCAAGTGGATGGGGGTTTGTTGTGGCCGTAAAGAGGTTTTGTGTTTTTCGTACATAAGGAGAATCTGTCACCTAAAGTATGTGTTGTTGGTAGCTACCGTATTTCTCTATTCGGGGGTTTTACCGGCTGAGGTTACCAAGCCCACCTGGACTACGTCCACGCACCTGGAATCTGATGATGGCTATGCAACCCTTGCATGGGCTCAGTCTGAAGGCAAAAGTGACGGCATCTACAAAATCACTGAGGTCTTTAATCAAAACCAGTCAGTTCATTATGTGGAATCGGATAGCCTGACGGCCTGGCGCGTAGAGCCGGGTGAATACATATTTACCGTACAAGCTTGTAAAAAGGCGGCCGATAAATCACCGGAATGCGGGGCTGAATCTGACAGCCTCCGCCTGACGGTCACGGATTCCCTGACTGAAAAGCTAATCACTGCCAATGATGTTGCTGCCCATCAGCCGGTGTCCGCGACTAACATTGATGGCGGGACAGACCAGCTGCTCCCCGGCCATTGGCACAACCCTGCAAAGGATGGTCATGGTTGGAGTTTTTACTGGTCAAACCGGCTGGCATTATCCGGGAATGACCCTTTGTTTGGGAATGCCTATGACCTGGTAGGGGTTTGGTACACCTATGAAGCGAAATCGGCACAGAATGCCGCTGGCTGCTCTTTTTCATGTCCGCTGGAGACCAGCGACTACCGACCATTCGTTTTAAAACTCAAAGCCATATCCACGGGTGTGGATTCCTATGGTGGAAGTCTCTACGCCAGCAGGGCTGATGGTACCGAGGTGTGGGTTGGAAGTGCCGATCTCATTTTTGGAAATGAAAGCAGCGCTGCAACGATTCACTGGAACGCAAGCTTCAAGAAAGAGACCCTGTCCGGTTCTGATTCCCTGGATTTTCTGCATGGCTCTGATCCAGGCAACACGAACAATATCTCCCACTTCAGTGGAATTTGGGCAAAACAGGGTGATGGCCGATTTTATGTTGTGACTAACATTGGTCAAACAGCTGAAGTCAACACAGTGGTGTTTCACGATGATGCCGGGGACCCGACCTGGATTCAGGCTGTAACCTTTGGTACACCCGTGGCAACATCCAGCGATATCTGCCTGGCGTATCTGTCAGAGGGCTATGCACCTCAGTTGGATAAGCCTGCTGACTGGTCAAAGAACTGGTTTTTCTCTGGTTGTGATTCTTCGTCACCGGTGAATGCAACAAATCGCAATGGGCTTCGATATTTTTCGGGTCTCGATAAGGCGCATTTCTGGGCGGATTTTGTATTGCCGGCAACTGGGCTTACCAATGGTTCGATCAGTATCGGCAGCAGCAGTTCTCCGATTTTCTTAACAAAAACTGCCAGTTTTCATGGCATCAGGTATAGCAGCGCAACCGGGGCGTCCTGTGAACTGCCTGCAGCATCAGAATCCTGTGATCTAAAGCTGACATGGTTCACAGACGGCAACTACCCGGAAACGACGGTCTTTGCACACAACCGCTCCGATAACTCCTATGCGGCTGTTGGAGTGCCCGGGCAGGTCTCAGCATTTGAATACCTTTACCAGTTAATGACTCCCGGCACCTTTGAATTTCAGCTGCGCATGGGTAACAGCCCGCAATCTACAATGATGGCCAGATCTGAACTGTTCACCGTTACTGAAAAACCAGCCAACAACCCGCCGGTTTTGACACAGCCTGCAGAGCAACTCGGTTACGTTGATGACCCCGTAGCATTACAGCTCAGCGCCGTCGACCCTGATGCCAACGATTTACTTACCTTTAGTGCGCAAGGTCTACCCCCGGGGTTGTCGATCAACTCGGCAACAGGTCTGATCCATGGCACTCTTTTGCCACCGACTGGAAGCTACCTGGTGACAGCTACAGTTCAAGACAGTCAGAGT
>CALJWY010000205.1 GCA_937974465.1 uncultured Lysobacterales bacterium
CTTCATGATCTACCAGATCAACCAGCACCGCCGGTTGCGTGCGCAATTCTTTCCAATATATGTCACCGACCTGGGCAACGGGCAGGCTACGGCAAAGTTCCAGTTGCTGGTGACCGGTGGCGCAGGCCTATTACCCGATAGCGGTCAATTGTACGAGGTGCAAACCCGCTGGACACGCGATAGCAACGACTGGATGCTGGCAGGGGCCGAATGGGAACCTGTGCGTCTGCCGGAAGGGTAGTCAGCGTCTCCTTGGGCCATCAATTTTGACCGGGTTCTCAAAGTTTGAGAATTCGTCGGCTACAATGATTTAATGCAGCCTGAAAATTCCAAATTTGAATTTCCGCCGGTATTTCACCCCGCGGTTAGCCATTGGTTTGAAAAGACCTTTGATGCACCGACAGCGGTGCAGATGGCGGCATGGCCGGAAATAGTAAACGAGGAACGGGTGTTGATCGCCGCACCCACAGGTAGTGGCAAGACCCTGGCCGCGTTTTTATGTGCGATCAATGAGTTGGTCCTGCAAAGCCGGCAGGGTGCGCTGGAGGACAAGGTCCAGGTTCTTTACATCTCGCCACTCAAGGCGCTCTCCAACGATATCGAGAAAAACCTGCAGGCGCCGTTGCAGGGGATTGCAGGTGAGTTGCTGGCGAGTGGCGAATCTCCGCATAACATCCGCGCTGCGGTAAGAACCGGTGACACACCGCCGGGTGAGCGCGCAAAAATGAGCAAGAAACCGCCGCACATCCTTGTTACGACGCCCGAATCCCTTTACCTGCTGTTGACCTCGGTATCAGGCAGAAACATGCTGGCGGGTGTTGCAACGCTGATCGTGGATGAAATCCACGCCCTTGCAGGCAACAAACGCGGCAGCCACCTTAGTTTGTCACTGGCACGTCTGGATGCCTTGTGCGGGGTTCCGCCGGAGCGGATTGGTCTTTCCGCCACGCAAAAGCCAATTCGCACAATCGCAGATTACCTTTGCGGGGGCAGGGAGTGTGCGATCGTCGACACTGGCCACAAGCGGCACATGGATATCCAGCTGGAATTGCCGAATTCGCCGCTCGCCCCGGTTCTGGCCAATGAGGTCTGGGAAGAATTGTATGCGCGGCTTGAGGCTTACATTCTTGATCACCGGACAACCCTGGTTTTTGTTAATACCCGGCGCCTGGCAGAGCGGCTGTCCCGGCACCTGGCAGAGCGTCTTGGCGAAAATTGCGTAACCGCCCACCATGGCAGCCTGTCCCGCAAACACCGGCTGGAGGCAGAGCAGGCCCTGAAAGCCGGCCAGCTGAAAGCCCTGGTGGCAACCGCTTCGCTGGAGCTCGGTATCGATATTGGCCACGTGGACCTGGTTTGCCAGATGGGTACACCGGGCAGTATTGCTTCCTTGCTGCAACGCATTGGCCGTTCCGGGCATGCTGTCGGCGAAACCCCTAAAGGGCGTCTGTTCCCGCTCAGCCGGGACGACCTGGTTGAATGCGTGGCTCTGAAAAAGGCGCTTGAAGCCGGCCAACTCGACACGATCGCCATACCGGTAGCGCCATTGGATGTGCTTGCGCAACAGTTGGTAGCAGAGCTGGCTGCCTGTGAATGGCAGGCAGATGATTTGCACCGGCTCGTGCAGACTGCATGGCCTTACCGTGATCTCGAGAAAGAACAATTTCTATCCGTGGTTCGGATGCTCGCAGATGGCTACTCAACGCGCCGCGGCAGACGTTCCGCCCTGGTGTTTTACGATGCCATCAACGGTCAGTTGCGGGGCAGGCCGGCGGCACGCCTGACCGCGTTGCAGAATGGTGGCGCCATCCCGGATCATTTTGATTATGAGGTGATCATGTTGCCGCAGGGCCATCGGATCGGCACCCTGAACGAAGATTTTGCGTTTGAAAGTATCCCCGGGGATATTTTTCAACTCGGCAACACCAGCTACCGGATGCTGAAGATCGAAGATGGCAGGGTGCTGGTTGAAGATGCGCACGGGCAACCACCCAATATTCCGTTCTGGTTTGGAGATACTTTCGGGCGCAGTGACGAGCTGTCCCTGGCCGTTTCCAACCTGCGTGCAGAGATGGAGGAACGCTTAAGGGAGAGCGAGCCCGCTGCGGTCATTGAAGAACTCTGCAATGAGGGGATAGCACGGGTAGCGGCCATACAACTGGTTGAGTACCTGCATGCTTCGCTGGCAGCACTGGGGCATTTGCCTACCCGGGATAAAATTATCATGGAACGGTTTTTTGATGATTCCGGTGATATGCACCTGGTCGTGCATGCGCCCCTGGGTTCGCGTTTGATGCGTGCCTGGGGCCTGGCCCTGAGAAAGCGCTTCTGTCGGCAGTTCAATTTTGAGTTGCAGGCTTCCGCGCTGGAAGATTCATTGATCCTGTCTTTGGGTGAAACCCACAGTTTTGAAATTGCAGACGTGTTGGGTTTTTTGAAACCGGAGACGGTACGTGAAGTGCTGATCCAGGCATTGCTGGATGCACCCATGTTTGAGTTGCGCTGGCGCTGGAACGCCACCACCGCGCTTGCAGTTCAACGCATGCGCAATGGCAAGAAAGTACCGCCCCAGTGGCAAAGAAACCAGGCTGAAGACCTGGTTGCCGTGGCCTTTCCTGACCAGATTGCCTGCTTTGAAAACATCCGCGGAGCAAGGGAAATTCCCGACCATCCGCTGGTTAAACAGACGATTGGTGACTGTCTCACGGATACCATGGATATTGATGCCCTGGAACAACTGTTGACCAGGATAGCTGCAGGGAAGGTTGAAGTATCGTGCCTGGACCTGGTTGGACCATCGCCGTTGTCACGCGAAATCATCAATGCCCGGCCATACGCATTCCTCGATGACGGGGAAGCAGAGAATCGGCGCACGCGGGCCATCAGCAACCAACCGGATGAC